>JBFFHG010000561.1:0-3641 GCA_041557055.1 Desulfosarcinaceae bacterium | reverse complement strand
GTGCGATTATGACGGGCAGCAGTTCCATCCGTGAGCAAGGGAATCAAATTGTGGAAGAGATTGTCGCGGTCGCCTCCGGGAAGATGACCAAGGCTGAAATTTCCGGCTATACCAAGGCAATGGACATTTATGTCACAGGACCTGTCATATAACGAATACAACGGGAGGCCCCATGAAAGCAAAGCAAGTCAAATCCGCCGGCCAGTTGAGGACTTTTATCCAAGCCGTATTGAAGCAACTGCAATTTTCCGACGCCGATGCCCAAGCCGTATCGAATGCATTGGTTCGGGCGCATCTCAGAGGTTATGATACCCATGGCTTGCCCTGTCTGGAAGGGTATATTGATGCGATCGAAGATCACCGGATTACGCCGAAACCGGAGGTTGTCAGCCGGCAGCGCGTTCCCTGGGCATGGACAGTCGATGCGGATAACGGATTGGGACAAATCGGGGCCGCCCGCGGCATGCAACTGGCTTTGGAAACCGCCGATCATACAGGATTTGGCGCGGCAACCGTCAAGCGCAGCAATCATTTCGGCGCGGCGAGCGTATATGCATTGATGGCGGCCGAGCGGGATTGTATCGGAATCGTCACCTCCAACGCCTCATCGGTAACGGCCCCTCACGGGGCCGCCGAATCCTTGCTGGGAACAAATCCGATCTCGGTGGCCGTTCCGGCCGGAGCCCTGCCGCCTTTTGTTATTGATATGGCCACCAGCGCCGGTTCCCGCAAGAAAGTCCGTCTGGCCCTGAGTGAAGGCGTTTCAATTCCGCCGGGATGGGCAGTGGATTGCGCTGGTGAGCCGACCACGGATGCGGCCAAAGCCCTGGAAGGCGTGATGCTCCCCTTTGGCGGCGCCAAAGGTTCCGGAATCTCCATGCTGGTGGATATCCTTTCCGGGGTGCTCAGCGGATCGGAATTCGGCGGGCGGGTGCTCAGTGTTTTCTCCAACCAGGAACGCGAATCGAACAATGGCCACTTCATGCTGGCGATGAAAATCGATGCGTTCATGCCTGTCAGTGAGTTCAAGGCCAGAATGGATGAAGAGTTGAACCGTGTGCTGAACCTCAAACCATCCAACCCGTCAAAACCGGTTGTCTATCCGGGTTACCGCTCGGGGATGGAAGAGAAAAACCGTATTGAAAAGGGAATCCCTCTTGATCCCAAATTAGTTGATCGACTCAAATCGATGGGCGCAAAGTATAAAGTGGAATTTCCGGTATAAACCGGTGTTGGTAAAGTGTCTTGTATTTTTGGATTGTCTGTTTTGCCATATCGCAACCAATCAACCATTCAGAGAAAAGGAGTAACCCATGAAGCGCTTATTCACCATTATTGCATTGGTCCTTGTCATTGCCATGATCAGCCCGATGGCGTATGCGCAATATCCCAAGCGCAACCCAAAGATCATCGTTCCTTTTGCCCCGGGTGGCGCCGTTGATTTCACCAGCCGGTTGATCAGCGATGTGGCCGCCGCTCACTTCGACGGCAAAAAAGTGATTGTCCAGAATATGCCGGGCGGCGGCGCGGTCATCGGCCAGACTTATGTGGCCAATGCCAAACCCGACGGCTATACCATTCTGGCTTACACATCTTCAGTGGTAAACAACCCGATTACCAAGAAAACATCCTATACGCACAAATCGTTTCAACCGGTCGCCATGTATTGTTTCGATCCCGAGGTGCTCGTCGTTCCGGCCGACTCCTCTTTTCAGACCCTGGCCGATCTGATTGCCGCGGCCAAAAAATCTGAATTGAGCGTGGCCACTCCCGGCTTTTCCACCTCTCATCATATTGCCGCCCTGGTGCTGGAAAGAAAAGCGCATGTCAAATTCGGATATATTCACAATCAAAGCGCCGCCATGCAGATCCAGCAATTGATGGGCGGACATGTTGACATCGGATTCATGTCCTCCGGAGAAGCTTTGGGATATATGAAAGACGGTACGCTTCGTATCCTGGGAATCATGGAAACCAATCGCAACCCTAAATTTGAAAAAGTTCCCACCTTTGTTGAGAACGGCATTGATATGCAATGGGG
This sequence comes from Desulfosarcinaceae bacterium, assembly GCA_041557055.1. Lineage (GTDB taxonomy): Bacteria > Desulfobacterota > Desulfobacteria > Desulfobacterales > Desulfosarcinaceae > JARRKU01. The sequence goes on along the minus strand of JBFFHG010000561.1, from coordinate 1,600 downwards.
TACGTTTCGAGGATTGGCCGTTCCCAAAAAAACACCGCCCGAAGTGGTTTCTTATTTAGCCGATCGATTTGAAAAAGTAATGGCCGATGAGAAATTCAACGCCGCAATGAGCAAAGCCGGTTATCCGGTTGTTTTTCGCGGCCCGAAAGAGTTTGAGCAATATGTTGAAAGCGTCGCGGTTGTGATGCAGGAAATTCTGCCCACACTGAAGAAGAAATAGTAAAACGCGAAGTAAACCGGTTTTGGGAGACCGGGTTTCCAAAAACAATATTTATGATGTATCATTTGTGAAACCCGGTCATATAAAATTCATTGAATTTATTGATTGCAACCCCGTTTGTTGAGGGCAACCATGTTACAGCGCAAAATCAATCTCTGGCTTTCCTTTATCTTTTTATTATCCAGCGTAATCGTCTATGTGGCGGCAATGGGATATGACGCCGCACCAGCCAAATTCCCCAAACTGCTGGCCGTTTCCTGTGCGGTTCTGTCAATTCTGCTATTTGTCCGCGCGGTGATCCATCCCAAACGGGAAGATGGCGCACCGGCCGAAGAGAGCGGCGGTCGCCTGATGACATTGCTGGTGTGTTTGGGTATGGCCGGATATGCCATGGCGCTCAAGTTTGGCGGTTTCATCGCGCCATCTATCGTAATGATGATATTTATCGGTTGGGTTCTGGGATACCGTAAATTCGGACAGCTGTTGGTGATTTCAACGCTATTTGTTTTGTTCGTCTATGGTGTTTTTGGCCTCTTACTGGGTGTGCCTTTGCCACTTCCCTTTTTCATGGAATAAATCAAACCCCAACTGATAGAAGAGGTCTTCATGCATATCTTAGACGCATTTGTACATCTGGCGGATCCCATGGTATTCTTGTTTCTTTTTTCCGGTGTCGTCATCGGACTGGTTGTGGGAACCATACCCGGATTGAACGATAGTATTACTTTGGCTGTACTGATACCGGTGACTTTTTCCATGGATCCGGGATATGCGTTTCCCCTGTTGGTCGGCATTTATTGCTCGGCCTGTTACGGAGGCTCAATTCCCGCAATTTTACTGCGAATTCCGGGGACGGCGTCTTCAATTGTCACCGCTTTGGACGGACACCAGATGGCCAAAAATGGAAAAGGCGGCCAAGCCATTGGCATTGCCACCACCAGTTCGGTGTTCGGAGGGATCATCAGTTCGATCATTTTGCTCTTTTTTGCTCCCATATTAGCCGGCTACGCACTTAAATTCGGACCGCCCGAATATTTTGCCCTGGCCTTGCTCGGATTGTCCACAGTTGCCGGAATGTCCGGCGGAAATATGATCAAAAGCCTGATCGTGTGTATTATCGGCCTGTTTATTTCCACGATCGGCATCAGTCCGTTGACAGGGTATCCGCGCTTTACTTTCGATACGCCGAATCTTTTTGACGGCGTGCCTTTTATACCCATGCTGATAGGCCTTTTCGGCGTCACCAGTGTTTTGGAATTGGCGGAAAAAATCGCAAAAAAGCGCAAAAAAAATATCAAGCAATCGTATGAATCAATCCCCATGTCCGGAAAAATGGTTCCGTCATGGGCAATGGCCAAGAGGCTCCTGCCCACCTGGCTG
>JBFFHG010000560.1:0-3654 GCA_041557055.1 Desulfosarcinaceae bacterium | reverse complement strand
TTCGCAAAGGGGTAATCCGCATGACCATCAACATCGTAAGCAAAATCGACAATCGGGTTAAAGTGCGCCACGCACTGATCAGCGTTTCCGACAAGACCGGCCTGGAGCAACTGGTACCCGGGCTAAAAAAGATCAATCCGGAAATCCGCATCTTTTCGACCGGGGGTACCTTTAAGCGGCTTCAGGAGATTCTGGGCCCGGCGGCCGACCAATGCCTGACCCAGGTTTCCGATTACACCGGCCAACCCGAAACCCAGGGCGGCCTGGTGAAAACCCTGGATTTTCGAATCTACCTGGGCCTGCTCACCGAAACTCACAATGACGCCCACCAAGCCGATCTGAAACGAACCGCCAGTGTGCCCATCGATATGGCGGTGGTCAACCTGTACCCCTTTAAAGCCACCATCGCCCGCGAAGACGCCACGGTGGAGAACGCCCGCGGCAACATCGATATCGGCGGCCCGTGCATGATCCGCGCATCGGCAAAAAACTTCATCCGGGTGGCCAGCGTGGTCGATCCGGACGATTATGGCGAAATTCTTGACCGATTGGCATCCCAGGACGGCTGCACCTCCCTGGGCATGCGCTATCGCCTCTCCTGCAAAGCATTTGCCCACACCGCTGAATACGACCGCGCCATCGCAGACTACCTGGCCGCCCAGAGCGAAAAGCTGGTCAGCGCCTGCTATAGCGCCCCATAACGTGGTGGAGCCGATGGCCCATCAGCCGAAGGATCCGGGCGCTTTAAGCGCCAAGCTTCAGGCGCCGGACAACCGACCGGATTTTTGAACCAGGAACCGCATAAGGAGCAAATTATGGCCGAAGACCTTAAAAAAATGTACCGCACCATTGTGGCCGATCACTTTACGCCGCAGATGGAGATCAGCTTTGTGGACGGCGATAAACGCCAGACACTGTTTTACGAAAAGGTCCTGTGGACCATCGATCAGGTCCAGAAAGGGTTGCGCTATGGGGAAAACCCCGGCCAGGAAGCCGCACTGTACAAGCTGGTCAACGGCAACCTGGTGTTGGGAGAGACCCGGACCATTCAGCCGGGCCACTATCTGGTGTCGGATATCGACCTGCTGCAATCAGGCAAACACCCCGGGAAAACCAACCTGACCGATGCCGACAACGCCCTGAACATCTTACGCTATTTCACCGAACGCCCAACAGCGGTCATCGTCAAACACAACAACCCCTGCGGCGTGGCCCAGGCCGGCTCCCTGGAAGATGCGTATATCAAAGCCAATCTGGCCGACCGGGTAGCGGCCTTTGGCGGTTGCATCGCTCTCAATCAACCGGTTGACAAAGCCACAGCCCAAGCCATCGTCCGGCAATACGCCGAAGTGGTTGTGGCCCCGGATTTCGAGGCCGGCGTCATGGATATTTTCGGGCGCAAACCAAATTTGCGGGTCATTCGCATTCAGAATATGAACCGGCTGCAAGAGTTTGTCGGCCGACGCTGCGTGGAATTCAAGAGCCTGATCGACGGCGGCGTCATCGCCCAGTGGTCCTTTGTGCCGACCAGCCGCGCCAAAACGGATCTGCCCCCGGCCCGGTGTGAATACAAAGGCCAAATCTATAAAATCGATCGACTGCCCACGGCAGCCGAATATCAGGACATGCTTTTCGGCTGGCTGGTGGAGTCGGGCATCACCTCCAATTCAGTGATCTATGTCAAGGATCTGGTCACCGTGGGCATTGGCACCGGCGAGCAGGACCGTGTGGGGGTGGCCCAGATCGCCAGGGATAAAGCCTATCGGAAATTGGCCGATCGCTACTGCTTTGAAACCCACAACATGCCCTATAACGATCTGCACGATGAGGGACAAAGGGCAGCCATCGATGCGCGCGTGGCTGCGGAAAAAGGCGGACTGACCGGCGCAACCATGGTCAGCGACGCATTTTTCCCCTTCCGTGACGGTGTGGATGTGGGCCTGAAAGAGGGGATTACCGCCGTTATTCAGCCAGGCGGATCAAACAACGATTATCAATCCATCCAGGCCTGCAACGAAAAGGGCGCCACCATGGTTTATACGGGACAGAGAAGTTTCAAACATTAGAGATAGGGTTTCCCCGGTTCAGTGCCAGAGGGCATGGTCAGCCCAAGCCCTGCGTCACCATTGCTTCTGAATGCGATTGGCCTGAGCCTGTTCCGGCTTCAAGTTGCATCTCCAGCATAGCTGTGATAAATAATATATACACCTGTCTGGAAATGCTCACAAAAATGATCAGCCTTTGATACGGCCCCGGATTTTTCTGAGATCAAGCGGTCAATGGTTTGTGATGCTTATGGAAATGGCAAGCCGTTGGTTTATTGGACAGCGCCGTTGTCTGGAAAAAGATATCCACGGTCTATCCGCGCTGTTGGGTTTCTGGATTTAACTGTTTCAGGAGAAACACGTTCCATGCCTTCCAAACCCACCTATAACGAGTTGCTGGCGCGAATTGAAACCCTTGAAAAACAGGCGGCTCAAAAGATTGCCGATGGCCGGGCCCACAGCGCCTTGAAGGCGGCATCAAAACGGTGGCAGGACACCTTTAACGCCATGAGTGAAGCCCTTGCGGTGATGGATACCGATTGCCGCATCCTGCAATGCAACCGGGCCATGATTCAACTGGTGAATAAAACCGAATCCGAGGTCATTGGGAAGCATTGCTGGGAGATTGTCCATGGCGCTGATTGCCGGATTGAGTCCTGCCCATGCCCCCATGTAAACAAAAGTTATCAACGGGAAGCCGTCACCATAAAGATAGGAGACCGATTTTTCGATGTGTCGGTGGACCCGCAATTTAACAATAACCGTCAAATTTGCGGTTATATCCACATCATGTCCGATATCACCGAGCGCAAGCGTTCCGAAACCGCGCTGCAGGAGACCCGCAACACCCTGATCACAATTCTGGACAGCATCGATGCCGCCATCTATGTGGCCGATATGGATACCCATGAAGTTCTCTTTATGAACCGCTACATGAAACAGAGTTTTGGCGGAAACTTCACCGGCCAGAAGTGCTGGCGCGCCTTCCAAAGCAGAGAAGCCCCCTGCGACGATTGCACCAATGAGAATCTGCTGGACACCCGGGGCCTGCCGACCGGCGCCTGCGTATGGGAAGGCCGCAACAGCGTCACCGGCCGCTGGTATGTCTATTACGACCGGGCCATCAAATGGATTGACGGACGCTATGTGCACCTCCAGGTGGCCACCGACATCACTGAAATCAAATCCATGGAGCAGGAGCGCCACCACACCGAGGCCCAGCTTCGCCAGGCTCAAAAAATGGAGGCCATCGGCACCCTGGCAGGCGGCATCGCCCATGATTTCAACAACATCCTGTCCGCCATTTTGGGCTACTCCGAACTGGCCCTGGACGATGCGCTCAATGGCCGGATCTCAGCCACCTATATTCGCGAAATTCGCAAAGCCGGCAACCGGGCCCGGGACCTGGTCCACCAGATCCTGACCTTCAGCCGCCAAACGGAAACGGAAGCCAAACCGATTCAGGTTCAACCCATCATCAAAGAGGCGCTGAAGCTGTTGCGGGCGTCCCTGCCTTCGACCATCGACATCCGCCAGCATCTGAAGAGCAGCGCCTCGGTCCTGGCCGATCCGGCGCAGATCCACCAGGTGATGATGAACCTTTGCACGA
>JBFFHG010000559.1:0-3658 GCA_041557055.1 Desulfosarcinaceae bacterium | reverse complement strand
TACGGCTGGCGAAGATATGAACTCGAATCAGGTTGGAAAATCAGCGGGCGAGGGGATCCCGGAGAACGGTCCAGGTTATTCTTTTTCGGATTTGAAAGGCGGCGGCGGTGATAAGCAGCAAGCCAAACTGGATTTCATACTCGATATTCCCCTTGAAATTACGGTGGAACTTGGACGAACCAAAATGTTGATCCATGATTTGCTGAAATTAGGGCAGGGGTCGGTTATTGAACTGGGCAAGCCGGCCGGAAATACCTTGGAAATTTTGGCCAACAACCGCCTGATTGCCAAAGGTGATGTGGTTGTCATGAATGACAAGTATGGCATCCGGTTGACTGAAGTTACCAGCACCGTTGAGCGCCTGGAGAAACTTAAATGAGCGAATCCCCCGATTTAACCTTGGCGGCTCTGAAAATGTTTGTCTCTCTGGCCGTTGTGCTGGCCATTATCTGGGGGCTCTACAAAGTGGCCAAAAAGAGTTTGCCGATGGCCCAGGGCAGTACAAAAGGAAAAAGCATGCAGGTTCTTGAAAGCCAGTACCTGGGGTTGAAGAAAACCATCACCATGGTTCAGATACCCGGCGCCATACTGGTGTTGGGGGTCAGCCCGGACAAAGTGAATCTGCTGACCCGGATAGATGATCCTGCCGTTATTCAGGGAATAATGGCAAGCGCGAACAAGCATCGTTCAGTTCTCAGCTTCAAGGATCAGCTTCAGCGCCTGACCCGTTCAAAGGGTGGCGGCGCTATCGCCGCCACCAATGAAATCGTGGAAAAGTGAATATGGCACCGCGCAGAAACAGAAGATTCGCATGGTTATCGATTTTAAGCCTGTTGTTTGTATTGCTGCTCCCGGGCATGGGCGGGGCTCAGACGCCGGATGCATCAATCCCCTTATTGACGATTGATATGGATCACAATGCAGAACCCGGCAAGGTCGGCGTGGTGATGCAGATTTTTTTGCTGCTCACGGTATTGTCCCTGGCGCCGTCCATTCTGGTCATGGTCACATCCTTTACGCGGATTGCCATTGTTTTATCTCTGCTGCGGCAGGCCATCGGCACCAACCAGTTGCCCCCCAACCAGATTATTATCGGGCTGTCTCTGTTTTTGACCTTTTTTATCATGACGCCCGTGTGGCAATCCGTGCATCAGGACGCGCTGAAACCTTATATGGCCAATGAAATATCCGCAGAAGACGCATTTGCAAAAGCCATTAAACCCATTCGAAAATTCATGATCCGGCAAACCCGGGAGAAAGATCTGGCCCTGCTGGTGGAAGTGGCCAAAATAAATCGACCCAAGAACATTGATGAGGTTCCAACCCATGTGCTGATACCAGCCTTTATCATCAGTGAACTCAAGACGGCTTTTCAAATCGGTTTTATGCTCTATGTCCCGTTTCTGATCATCGATATGGTCGTCGCCAGTGTATTGCTCTCCATGGGTATGATGATGCTGCCGCCGGTCATGGTCTCCCTGCCGTTCAAACTGATGATATTTGTGTTGACCGATGGCTGGTTTATGATTGTGGGGTCGCTGGTCAAGAGTTTTTCAGGGTGACGGCGGCAAGGAGACGTGCAAAGATGAATACGGATTCAAACAACATTGGAGGTTTTTTTCATGACGCCTGAATTTATCACCGGTTTTTTCATGCACGCCATTAAGACCGCCATCATGCTGTCGGGCCCCATGCTCTGTGTGGGATTGTTGGTGGGCATTCTGGTCAGCATGTTTCAAGCCGCCACCCAGATCAATGAAATGACTTTGGTGTTCGTTCCCAAAATGATTGGCGTGGCATTGGCTTTGCTGGTTTTTTTCCCCTGGATGATGCGGCTGATTACCGATTTTACCCAGAATCTGTTCATCAACCTGCCCATGTATATAAGATAAACGGTTTCTGAATAATTGCTTTTACTGAACCTGCCCATACAACAGATCCACCTCTTCTTTTTTATTCTGATTCGCGTCGGGACGATTCTGTTTGTCATTCCTTTTTTTGATTCGCGCAATGTTCCGGTTCTGGTCAAGGTGGGCTTGGCGGTCTCGGTGAGTTGGCTGCTGCTGCCGCAGGTTCATCGCCTTCCCCCGGCATTGGATACAACGCCAATATACTTTCTGGGGTTGGGAATCGTATCTGAAATCGCCATCGGACTGATCATCGGTTTAATGGTGCAGCTTATTTTTGTCGGTATCCAAATGGCCGGTCAAATGGCCGGATACCAAATGGGGCTCGCTCTGGCCAATGTGGTCGATCCTGCTTCAAGTATGCAGATTCCCATGCTTGCACAATTCTTGAATCTGTTTGCGTTGATGATTTTCATAAGCCTGGACATCCACCATTATTTTATCAGGGCCCTGGTTGACTCATTTGACATTATTCCATTCTGGGACGCCCGTTTTGAAGGTGATTTGATGCAATTGATCATCAAAATGGTTGCAAAATCATTCGCCATTTCCGTCCAAATCGGCGCACCGGTTATGGCGGCCCTTTTATTGACAAGTGTTGCTCTGGGATTGATTGCGCGCACAGTGCCGCAAATGCAGATTTTCGTAGTGGCTATGCCCGTAAAGATTGTGCTGGGATTTTTGTTTTTGGGATTTTCGCTTCCTTTTTGCATGAATTTCTTGAAGAGCGCTTTCATCGATTTGGGGCAGGCCGTTCAAGGGATCATTCGAATGTTGTTATAAGAGAGTATCAATATGGCCGCAGGACACGATCAGGAAAAAACAGAACCGGCAACCGGGAAGAAAAGAGCGGACGCCCGCAACAAAGGGCAAATCGCCAAAAGTCGCGAGATCCCTTCCGTTACCATTTTGTTGAGCGCGCTGACCGTTTTCTATTTTGCGGGCGGCTGGATGTTCAATCAACTTGGCGAAGTCATGCGAAAGACGCTGGGCCAACTGGCCAATGTGAATTTCAATGTTCAATCGGCCAACTTGATGCTCTGGGACCTTTTTCAACAATTGCTCCTCGTGCTGGCGCCGTTGCTGGCAGTGGTGATTTTTGCCGGAATTGCCAGCAATGTGGCGCAAATCGGGTTTTTGCTGACCGGTGAAACCCTTAAACCCAAATTTTCCAAATTCAATCCGATAAATGGAATGAAAAGCCTGGTTTCCATTCGATCCCTGGTTGAAGTCGTCAAGTCCGTATTCAAGATATTGATCATAGGGGGCATGGCCTATGGCGTTCTCCAGGGCGAGATGGACCGCATCCCCGGCCTGATAGAGCTGGAAACCGCCCAAATTTTGGCGTTTACCGGAAGAGCGGCCCTTAAGCTTGGATTTTATACCTGCCTGGTCCTGATCGTGCTGGCCGGTATTGATTATGTGTTTCAACGTTGGCAGCATGAGCGCGATTTGAAAATGACCAAGCAGGAGGTTCAGGACGAACATAAGCAAAGAGAGGGCGATCCCAAAATAAAATCCCGTATTCGGGCCGTCCAGCGGGAAATGGCCATGCGCCGTATGATGGACGCCGTTCCCGGCGCAACAGTCGTTATCACCAACCCTACCCATTTGGCCATCGCCCTTAAATTCGAACGCTCAATGCCGGCCCCTCAGGTCGTGGCCAAGGGCGCCGGACTTATTGCGGAAAAAATAAAGGCGCTGGCCAGAGAGAACGATGTGCCCATTGTCGAGCAAAAACCCCTGGCCAG
>JBFFHG010000558.1:0-3668 GCA_041557055.1 Desulfosarcinaceae bacterium | reverse complement strand
CTGGGGGATGACGCCGCCAAAACGATCAATACGGCCAAGGCCGCCGGTCACCGGGTGGTGGCGGTGGGCACCACCAGTGTGCGCACGCTGGAGTATTGCGCGGTTCAAGACGGGACCGTGATCCCCCAAAGCGGCATGTGCGACCTGTTCATCTATCCGGGATATGGATTTAAAACCGTGGATGCCATGATCACCAACTTTCACCTGCCCCAATCCACGCTGATGATGCTGGTATCCGCCTTTGCCGGACGGGAAAACATCCTGGGGGCCTATGCCGAGGCCGTGCGCGAACAGTACCGTTTTTTCAGTTACGGAGATGCGATGATGATTGCATAAACAATCGGTTCGCACAACACGGATATCGGGCAAATTAGCCATTTATGGATGGGCACTAACTTATAGGACGAATCGCCAAAGACATATCAACCCGGGACCGGATGAACCGCAAGTTGCTGACCAAGCATGGATACAGCATCTACAGAAAGCGAAGTCATACCATCGAGCCCTCAGGCATTATTCGCTGCTTCCTGATTGAATCCGCGAGCCCTGAAGCCGTATGTACCCAAGGCTCAAATCGGGGGCCGGTTTAAAAAACATACCTCACTCTCAGATAGAACATGTCATTTTCACTGTGTTGCCCCAGTCGGGAGGCTTTGGGTCCTTCGAAGAACATATAGCCGGGGGCAATTTCCCAGTTGTCGCCGAGGTTGTATTCCGCGAAAAATTCAATAACCGATCCCTCGTTACTGGTATAATGCGTGCCCCGCACCCCGCCCGTCAAATCATCGTCAAGGAATTTATTGCTGATCTCAAAGGTCAGGCCATGGGATACCTGTTCAACGGCAAGAGCTTCCCGGCCGCCTTCAATATGATCGACGAAAAACTGGAGGTTGAGATATAGATTGGTGAAAAATTGGCGATCAACCCCGATTAAGCTTTGATACAGGTCACGGCTCACAAGGCCGTCGTTGTCTTCTTCGTATGACGGGTCATTGGGATCTATTGAAAAAGGCAGGTCGGGCTTTACGGCAATCTCACCCCGGATTGTCGCGCGGCCTGTACTTTTTGCGAAATTGAACCCGAACGCCTGATAGCGGCCATAATGGGGCGTAAAGCGCAACCTGCCATCGGATAGCAAATCGCGGCGGTAAGCCGGATCATCCGGGTAGCCATTGAAATACAACAGTGCCAAGTCAAATCTTTTCCATACAGTGGATGTCCGGATAGCCAGTTCGCCATCTTCGCCCCAATCATCAGGCGTCTGCCCGGGGCTAAGTGCAATCTCGCCGGTTGAAGCGCTTTTTCTTAAATTTTTCAAATTGTTCGGTTCCCACGGGCTGCCGGGCGCGGGGAATTCGTTCACTTCGGCTTTTGGAATGAACGCCCCTTCAATGGTTACAGGTCCAAGCAAACAGATGACGTTGGCCAGGAGGATGGGAATCCTGGCATCGGTCCGGGCGCTGGCAATGGGGTCCCGGCAATCCCGGGGATTGATCAGATCCATGGGGTTGATGCCGTCGCCGGTTCCCCAGCGCATCATTTTTTTTCCCAGAATAACATCCACCAGCTCCGTATCGAATGTGAGGTAGGCTTCGTTCAGTTTCAGATCGTATTGTTCGCTGCTGTCATCCGACCAGTCTTGGACAGCCGGATCATAATCCGCATATCCGCTGGCAAAGCCTCTGATCCGGCCGCAATCCAGGTAGCCGTCCAGCCACACACGCTGCCTTAAGGAAACAGGCTCGTTTGCCTTGCCTTCTCTGAATTGGTTCCGGCTTTCCAGGTAACCGCCGACGGAAATGCGGCCGACCGCATTGGCGCCGGTATCTTTTTCGGTTGCAATGCCCAGATCCATATTCTCCAAAGGATCATTATCAAGGGCATAGGACGGGGCGGCATGGAAGAGAAGGGCCGCTTCAAGGAAAAACCGGATAATGGTTGTGCATCCCGACGCAATGCCCGCCATTTTTGGGGGCACTGGTCGAAGGTCAGCCATGTTTTTCAGATCCCCTGGAGAGCTGCTGGGCATCTGTCTATCTCTTCAGATTGCTTTGTTCAAAAATAGCCGCCGGCAAACCGATATTGTAATCCACTTGATCATGCTGCATCAGGGTTTTTGATCCTTTGGCAGGGGTTTCGATCATTGTCTTGGTAGCCGTCCAGATATTTTTAATCTCCTTAAAACCGCCATAGATGGCGGTCTTGAACTGTTTGCCTCTTTTATTGTAATATTCGGTTCTTATGGGAAGCCAGATGTCTTTGCGCACCCATACGACCCTTTTTGAGTAGTTGGTATCCTTTGGTTTTTTTCCTGTTTGCTCAACCACATAACAATCCACACCCGAAAAGACCTCCGATCTTAAAAGGCGGTGCTGGTCGTCATCAACTTCTCTTTTTTCAATGTCCTCGTTGGCAAAATCGCTTCGCATAAAGCTGCCTTTTTTACCGCCGCCGCTGATACGACGCACCAGGCTCTCGGCCGGCAGATAGACCCACATATCGTCATCCCGTGCAATGTCTTCGTAACTCCAGGTCAGGTACATGGTTCCCCGCACATCCGGAGGTTCGATAAACTTGATCAATTTGCGTTCATCCGGGTCATATTTTTTGGTGAATAAGACCATTTTCCGTACGAGCTTTTGCCCCTTGCGGTTGATCACCATCGTGGCCGTGCGTTTCCCGTCCCGGCTGGTATCCACCGCATCCATCTTCAGGGCGATCTCCCGGCCGGTGAGTTCGGCAGCCCCGGCGGTAACGGTAAAAAGGAGGATAAGGCAAAACACGCTGATTGTTTGTTTGATTAAATTCATTTTACTTGCTCCGGTCCCAGAGGTTTTAGGAAAAGCATCAATGCCGGGGCGAAGAGGAAATCCGCCACCAACGCCCAGAAAAAGGCGAACCCCGCCAAAAAACCAAAATTGCTCCAGCCCGATATGTCAGAGAGCGTCATGACGCCGAATCCGAGAATCAGCGTCAGGGTCGTGAAGGTGATCGGGCGGCCCACAGTGCCCAGCGTTGTCCGCAGGGCCCGTGAATAGTCGCCCAGGGCCTCGAATTCTCCGCGATAGCGCCTGAAGAAATGTATGGTGTCATCCACGGCCACGCCGATGATGATGGCGCTGCAGCACATAAGCGGCATATCCAGGTGAATCCCGGCGAATCCCATGAGCCCGAGGGTGATGATCACGGGAAAGACATTGGGGACCATGCTGATCAAACCAAGCCGTATGGATCGCAGAAAGATCATCATCAACGCTGCCACAGCGAACAGGACCGCCACAAAGCTGTATTTAATCCCTTGGCCGATACGGTCGTTCAAGGCTTTGTAGCCCGGCAGTGCCCCGGTCATCTCAATGCTTACGGATTCATCAAAGGTTTTACCGGAAAAGAGCCTCACATCCTGCATAAACTTACTCACATCAGCGGTTCCCATGGTCGGCAGCTTAACGGTCAGACGGGCGATGTCATAGTCAAAACCGACCAGTTTATCCAGTTGGTCTCCGCCTGACGTTTCATAGAGAAAAAGATACTGCGAAGCTGCGTTGGGTGAGTCCGGAATACGATAAAAGGCTGGATCATCGTTGTGCAGGGCCCGACGCGTCTTTTTCATCACATCCAGTACACTGGTTACCTTGGTAACCATGGCATGCTTGCTGATAAAATCCTGT
>JBFFHG010000557.1:0-3671 GCA_041557055.1 Desulfosarcinaceae bacterium | reverse complement strand
CCCTCGGCATCCTTCTGGCTGTAAACCTGATCGCTTTCAAAGGTTGCATGCGCTTCACTGTACAGGGAAAAATCCGATTTGCGGCCGCTCACCGTGCAGTTGCCTTTATACAGCCAGAGCCGGACGACCCCGGACACCCGTTTTTGGGTTTCATCCACCAGGACCTGGAGCATTTCCCGCTCCGGCGCAAACCAGAAACCGTTGTAAATCAGTTCGGCATATTTAGGGACCAGGCTGTCTCTCAGATGATGGACCTCACGGTCCAGTGTAATGGACTCCATGGCCATATGGGCTTGACGCCAAATGGTGCCGCCGGGTGTTTCGTAAATCCCCCGCGACTTCATCCCCACGAAGCGGTTCTCCACCAGATCAACCCTCCCGATACCGTGTTTACCGCCTAGACGGTTCAACGCCGTCAGCATCTGGGCCGGCGACAATTCTTTGCCGTTCAAGGCAATGGGGTCACCGCCGGAGAACGTAATTTCAATGGTCTCAGGTGTGTCGGGAGCGTCTTTAGGAGATGCGGTGAGTTGAAAGATGTCGTCGGGCGGCGCGGCCCAGGGGTCCTCCAAGATGCCGCCTTCGTAACTGGTGTGCAGCAGGTTGCCGTCCGTACTGTAGGGTTTGGCCCGGCTGGTGGGCACGTTGATGTCATGCTCTTTGGCAAAGGCCATCAGGGCGGTACGCGAATTCAAATTCCAATCCCGCCAGGGGGCGATGATTTTGATGCCGGGATCAATGGCCAGATAACTGAGCTCAAAGCGCACTTGATCATTGCCCTTGCCGGTGGCGCCGTGGCTTACGGCATCGGCCCCTTCCAAGGCGGCAATCTCCATTTGGCGCTTGGCAATCAACGGTCTGGCAATAGATGTGCCCAGCAGATACTCTCCTTCGTAAATGGCATTGGCGCGAAACATGGGAAACACGAAGTCGCGTACAAACTCTTCCTGCAAGTCCTCCACATAGGCTTTGACAGCCCCTGTTTTGTAAGCGTTCTGCGCCACGTTGCCAAGGGCGTCGGACTGCCCCAGATCGGCTGAAAAAGTCACGACCTCGCATTGATAGGTTTCGATCAGCCACTTTAGAATTACCGATGTATCCAGGCCTCCAGAGTAGGCCAGCACCACTTTTTTAATTTTTGAACTCACGATTTTTTATCTCCTTAGACCACGCCAACCATAATGAATGACTACTCAAAAAAACAGATATTACCTCGGCAATCACTTCCCCGTCACATTGTATTCAAGAACTTCATCCAGACATTGAATCAGCCCGTCGATCTCTGCACGGCTGATAATCAGCGGCGGCGCCAAGCGTATAACAGTGTCCTGAACGCAATTGACCAGATACCCTTTTTCCCTGCAGGCTGTTATCACCGCCCCCCCCGGCCCGGAGAGTTGAACGCCCACCATCAGCCCTTTGCCGCGCACCGCTTCAATGGACGCATGTCTCTGTTTGAGTCTCTGCAGTTTCTCCATCAGGTATTTGCCCATCTCTTCGGCCCTGGCGATAATATCTTCTTCCGCCAGGGTCTGCAGCACTTTGAGCGCCACGGCCGCGACCAGGGGCGAACCGCCGAAAGTTGTTGCATGAGCCCCCGGCACAAAAGCGGCGGCCACTTTTTCAGTGGCCAGCATGGCGCCGATGGGCAAACCATTGCCAAGGGCCTTGGCCAGGGTCATAATGTCCGGCGTCACGCCGAAATGCTCGTAGGCAAACATTTTCCCGGTACGGCCGATACCGGTTTGAACCTCGTCGAAAATCAACAGACATCCCTTTTCATCGCAAAGCCTGCGCACCTGTGAAATATACTTTGCATCCGGCACGACCACCCCGCCCTCACCCTGAATGGGCTCCATCATGACAGCACACGTGGCCGGACCGATCATGCAGCTCAGGTCCTCCAGATCGTCAAAAGGCACAAAATCAAAACCCTCCAGGATCGGGTCAAACCCCTTGCGGACCTTCTCCTGACCGGTGGCGGAAAGGGTTGCCATGGTGCGCCCGTGAAAAGAGTGTTTCATGCTCACCACGCGAAACCGCTCGGGCGCTCCCTGGTCTTTAAAATATTTGCGGGCGATCTTAATGGCGGCTTCATTGGCCTCAGCCCCGCTGTTGGCAAAAAAAACCCGGTCGGCAAAGCTGTTAAGTGTCAACCACGCCGCCAACTCCGCCTGAGGGCGGGTATAGAACAGATTGGAGACGTGCCACAGGGTTTCGGCCTGGGCGGTCATGGCGGCCACCAATTTGGGATGGGCGTGGCCCAGATTGCAAACCGCAATGCCGGCGATAAAATCGGTGTAGGCCCGGCCCTGATCATCGTATAAAGTGCATCCCCGCCCTTTGACCAGTGCCAGGGGGTAGCGGGCATAGGTATTGAAAATGGCCTGATCAGCGGTCTGTTTGATATCGGAAGTCATCGGGCGCCTCTGAATCTCTGATTTAAAAGAATTGCATTTAGCACGGTTTCTTGCTTTTGAAAAGCGGTGCGCGTTTAAAGCGGCAATTCCCGCTATGGCGCCCATACAATCCCACGCCTGGTTTATATTTGATCAAAATAAAACCATGTGCCAAAACTGCCCCTCTTAAAGGATCACTTCCGTACCGATGCCCTCGTCGGTAAAAAGCTCCAGTAAAATGGCATGGCGGCGTTTGCCGTTGATGATGGGCACTTTTTTCACCCCGGCCCGCAAGGCTTCCAAAGCGCATTCGATTTTGGGGATCATACCGCCGGTGATGCGCCGGTCGGCAATCATCTTTTCAATGGTGGCGGCGTCGATGGAGGAGATCAGCTTGTTTTGCGCATCCATGACACCGTCCACGTCGGTCATCAGGATTAAACGGCCGGCATTCAGGGCAACGGCCATCCGGCTGGCCACCAGATCGGCGTTGATGTTGTAGGTTTCACCGTTTTCCCCCACCCCGACCGGCGCAATGATGGGCAGAAACCCTTCCCGGACGAGGGCATGGATAATGTCCGGGTTGATGCGGGTAACCTGCCCCACCATGCCGGGATCGAGAATTTCCGGCGGTTTGGTGGCATCCTCCTGATAGACGATCTGCATTTTGCGGGCTTGAATCAGATTGGCGTCCTTGCCGCTCAGCCCCACGGCTTTGCCCCCCTGTTGATTGATCTGAGCCACAATGGATTTGTTGACCTTGCCGCCCAGCACCATTTCGACAACATCCATGGTGGGGCCGTCGGTCAGGCGCATGCCGCGCACAAATATAGGTTGAATCCCCATCTTGTCCAGGACGGAATTGATCTGGGGGCCGCCGCCATGGACCACCACCGGATGCAGCCCCACAAACTTTAGCAGGGTGATATCCCGGGCAAAATCTTGTTTGAGCTGCTCGTCCACCATGGCATGCCCGCCGTATTTAACGACCACGGTCATGCCTGAAAAACGGCGGATGTAAGGCAAGGCCTCGATGAGAATATCGGCGATATTGGCTTTTGAAAGAACACAATC
Organism: Desulfosarcinaceae bacterium; assembly: GCA_041557055.1. Classification (GTDB taxonomy): domain Bacteria; phylum Desulfobacterota; class Desulfobacteria; order Desulfobacterales; family Desulfosarcinaceae; genus JARRKU01. The sequence goes on along the minus strand of JBFFHG010000557.1, from coordinate 198 downwards.
TTCCATCGGTTTTTCCTTTTAGAGAATATACCGGCTTAAATCCTCATCATCTTTAATATTTTTTAGTTTCTCATCCACATAGACGGCATCAACCACCACCTGGGTAAGATCGTGCCGCGGCGCATCGAACAAAACATCTTCCAACAGACACTCCATAATGGTGTGCAAGCGCCGGGCGCCGATATTCTCCGTTCGCTG
>JBFFHG010000556.1:0-3673 GCA_041557055.1 Desulfosarcinaceae bacterium | reverse complement strand
CGGTGTGATAAACAATATTCTCTTTGGATCTGATTAAGAGGAGCCGGGCAGACCACGGTGCACCTGAAAGATGACTGTCATAGAGAAAAATTTCGATACTGACAAATCGCTTTCTGCTTTGGATCGCCATGCGTTGAAAAGGCACGGTTGGAGACTCGCAGGCCTGCAGATGGCGATTCTGCTTCTGGCGACGGCGTTGTTTGAGGCTTTTGATTTGGATCGGACGGTTGCCGCTTTTTTCTATCGCCCCGAACAGGGCTGGTACTTGGCCAAAGCACCTGTATGGGCTTGGCTGTACAAATATGGGACCATTCCAGGATTGGCGGTGACCCTGTCTGCCCTGGGCGTCTATGCGGCTGGATTTTTCAGGCAACGTTTACGGCCCTGGCAACGGCCCTGCCTGATTGTGGTTTTGACCGCCGTCATTGCCGCCGGGCTATTGGTGAATGCCGTGCTTAAACAGTACTGGGGACGGCCCCGTCCCGATCAGACCATTGAGTTCGGCGGTAAATGGGCGTATCGGCCCGTTTTTACGCCGGGCACGCCGGGCAAGGGCGCCTCTTTTCCCTGCGGCCACTGCACCATGGGCTTTGTGTTGCTGGCCATGGCCGGCTTTCATCGTCGCAGCAAAATGCTGGCCGTCGCCGGGGTCGCTGCCGGGGTGGTGCTGGGGGTGCTTTTGTCGGCTGCGCGAGTCGTACAGGGGGCGCATTTTGTAAGCGATACGATCTGGTCCCTGGGGATTGTGGCCATGACTGTTACGATTCTATATACCCATCTGTCGCCCCTCTCTTTGAATGATCAAAGTGCCGGTGAAAGACCTGCCACAGGGTTACGCAAGGTTTGGACGGCGACGGTTGCCGTTATCGCTGTGCTGATTATGGCATTGGGGTTTTTAACTCGGCGGCCTTACTACAACACCATGGTTTTCCCCTTGGTGCCGGCGTCTGTCCCAAAAGCGGTTCATATTCGTATAAACGCCGAACCGGAGCGCATTGCCGTTCAATACGGCAACCATCCCATTGGGCGGCTTCAGGTGGATGCCCATGGGTTCGGCTGGCTTCAATTTGACTATCATATGGATTTTGATACCCGATTGAACGGACAATCCCTTGAGGTTTACCTTAAGGTGGATGCCCGCAGCTATTTTGCCGAATTGGATCATGCTTTGAGCCTGAGCCTGCCAAAGAATTCCGGGAACAAAATTGAGGTAAGGGTTAATGACCGTTTGATTGAGGGCCCGCGCCCATGAAAAAATTAATTCGGGTCTTAACGGTCCATTCGGTTAATGATCTGTTGCGCTACAAATCATTCTTCCTTCTGATTTTTCTTTTGTTGTTCGCAGACCGCATCATTCACCGTTTTGTGAGAATTCCTGAAAAAGGGGTCACGCTGCCGCACGGGTATGATTTTGGACGCCAGACGGCTGATTTCGTCTTTACCCAGTTGCCGGAAAGGCTGGTTCAATGGCTTTTTACGCCCCGGGTCGTTGTCATTGCCGCCGGCCTGTTTTTGCTGAAGCAGGTGATCTCCCTGTGGCCCTCTTCGGATATGCGCCGCATGCACCGCAAGGAGCGCGGCCGCTTCGGGGTGTTTGAGTCTCTGGTCGCGTTGCGCTGGCATCAAGTGGCCTGGGATGCCCTGGCCGTGGGAACCGTATGTGGCGTGATGGCGCTTTGGCTTGGTTCGGCTTATTTGCTGGGGTCCTGGTGCTGGGTTCATACCCATCGAGCGGCTCTGTCTTTAGTTTTGGCTGGCACCGCGGCTGCTTCGGCCCTGCCTCTGGCCATGGCCGGTTTCAGCTACTCTTCCAAGCTGGCGGTCATACGGCATGGAACCTTCGGCGCCCGTTTCCGGCTTTTTTTAGGTCTGTTCACCCATTGGCAGGTGCTGTGGCCCTCCTGGCTCTTTTTTTTGTTTCGGATAGTGGTGGAAACCGTGTTCGTTGCGATTATTCCGGCCGGTGCCATGCTGCTCATTGACAGCTTCTGGTTGCGCATGCTTGTTGCGACTGTTTCTGCCACGCCCGTTTATGCATACTTAAAGATGGCGTCCTTTAAATTTTTTCTTGAGGTCTATATGGCATTTGATTTGGTTCGCGAGGAGTACCGGGATTACTATAAACGATAGGGATAACAAAAACATCCTCCATATGGGTGATGTTTTCCACCGAGAACGCCGGTAGTGTTGAAACAAAAAAACGGTAGGTCTATCCTGATTCAATCAGGCCAGGTACTCTGTTTGTTTAGTTGGTCTCATGGAGGTCGGTTTTGATTAAGAGAAAAATAGCCGTTTGGATGGCTTTTTCAGGTGGTTGTTTAATCTTTTTCGTGGGTGTTCGCCATTTTCCATTAGCTTATCAAATGGTGCATCATCAAGAGTTCGCGCATTTATCATCCAAAGCATCTGATATTTTTATTCTGCTGTGGTTCTGCATCGGCCTTTTGTTGATGAATTTTGGGATACTGGCCATATACTTTTCAAGAAAACTCAAGCAGGGGGATCAAGCCGCCAGGTTTTTCTTTCTTTGCACGGGTATTGTACTGATAATCAGAACTGTTTTTGAGTCAAAATATCCTGTGGCGATACCGTCAGCCAATCCCTTCGTGATGATTCGACTCGTAACCATGGCTTTGTTGTTTTTGGTTCCATTTTTTATAACGATCAGCGATGAAACAGAATGAAGCTCATCCCGCGGTTCCATGGGGTGCGGCAGGGCACTAAGACCCACGGCGTCTTGGTTCCGGTGTTCTCCGACTTTTGCAACGGGTCAAGGTCTAATATTTAAGGGAAATCCTTGCCGGCTGCCATTACAATTCTACAGCATTTTGCCAGATGGCCTGGGTGGGGCGAAATCGATCCGTTTTTGCCAGTGGGCAGTGATGGCTTGCGCCGGGCATCGGCACACACAGTTCCGGCAGTAGGTGCAGGCATTCTGGATACGTATTGGACGACTCGTTCCGATCGATTCTGCCGGCCCCGATGTTCATTTTCACATCCATATACCACAATCAGTACACCCTTTGGCATCCCATTGCAACCGGGTGTGGCTTTATTCAGTTCGGAAATCCCGGCGTAAAGCAGGTCGCCTGTGTTGTTCACCCCCATGGATGAAGGCACTTCCTGAACAGGAAACAGCCAATTACAATCGTCCCCCTCTGTCATGGGTACGGAGTGCAAATCAGCGCCTCCCTTTGGGGAGGGGAGGGATTTGACCCGGTTTTCTGTTGTCTTATTGCCCATTGGCTCCCGGTAATGTATATTCCGATTAAAAAGGGGGAGGATCATGCCAACGGCCGGATATCTTTTTTGTTTTCCAAACAACAATTGTTTTGTGTCCCGTGCCAAATTGGCACAAAAAAAGGTCACAGCAAAGGCTGTAACCTATTGTTTTTGTTGGTCGGAGCGAGAGGATTTGAACCTCCGACCCCTTGAACCCCATTCAAGTGCGCTACCAGACTGCGCTACGCTCCGACACAAGCAATCTCAGATATCATCATGATGATGGCATGTCAAGGCGGGAAAGCAGATCCTATGCGGTTGAATCAAAAAAAGGTTATTCCTCCCCGGCGGCTCAATGCCGGTGATACCATCGGGGTTGTGGCGCCGGCCGGCCCTTTTGACCCGGACCTGTTTGATCAGGGGGTGTCTGTTATTCAAGGCATGGGATTTG
>JBFFHG010000555.1:0-3674 GCA_041557055.1 Desulfosarcinaceae bacterium | reverse complement strand
GTTCAGCTTCAAGTCGCTTGCAAGTCTCGATCAGATGCTCTATCTTATTTTCCAGCTCACTGAACTGGTTGATCACTGTATCTCTGTCCACCTTTTCACCTCATTATGACACGTTTATATAATCTTTGGCAACCAGCCAAGTCAAGATTTTTCACGGAGTCTGTATATATATTTTTGCAGTACATTATTATCCATGGCAGCACGATTAAAAATATGACGGGCCAACCATTGCACCGCAACTATTACCCATCGGCCGGTTTGAAAAATCATCTTTGCATTAATTCATAAAAAAAGGTGGCCTTTTAGGGCCACCCTTTGTATCTGGATTTCATGATTTGATTAATGTTTTAAATGCGAGGGGTTTCGGCAAGGCGAATACGTTGAAGCGCTCTCATCAGAGCAGCCTGCGCCCGAGTATGGTCGATAGCATCCTCGTCTGCTGCTTTGGTCAGACGACCTTCAGCACGTGCCATAGCCGCTTTGGCCCTCTCAATATCAATGTCCTTGCGCCGCTCCGCCGTATCCGCCAGAATGGTTACCTGATCAGGCAATGCTTCGGCGAAGCCGCCACTGACAAACACAAATCGCTCTGTACCGTTGCTGTCTTCGTAACGCACAGATCCTAGTTTGAGGCTTGTCATAAACGGGGTGTGGCCGGATAAAACACCGAATTCACCAAGTTCACCGGGCGCCATAACGATCTTGGCCTCCTCGCCGACAACCGATTTTTCCGGAGTTACGATTTCTAGACGAATATTTTCAGCCATTTCCCTTCCTCATCGTTTTAGGCGGCAGCCGCCATCTCTTTTGCAGCTTCTATGACTTCCTCGATACCGCCTCTCATGTAGAAGGCCTGTTCGGGAATATCATCATGCTTGCCCTCACAGATCTCTTTGAAAGCCCGGACGGTATCTTCGATTTTAACATATTTGCCCGGCTTGCCGGTAAAGGTTTCAGCCACATGGAAGGGCTGGGACAGAAAACGCTGTATTTTTCGGGCACGGGACACGGTGACCTTGTCTTCGTCAGAAAGCTCCTCCATGCCAAGAATGGCAATAATATCCTGAAGTTCTTTATATTTTTGCAACATCTGCTGAACCTGGCGGGCAGTTTGATAGTGTTCCTCACCAATGTAGGACGCATCCAAAATACGCGAGGTGGAGTCCAGGGGATCCACGGCCGGATAGATGCCAAGCTCTGAAATCTGACGGGACAACACCACGGTTCCATCCAAGTGGGCAAAGGTCGTGGCCGGAGCCGGATCGGTCAAGTCGTCCGCAGGAACGTACACGCACTGGACGGCGGTGATAGATCCCTTGTCAGTAGAAGTGATGCGCTCCTGCAACCCCCCCAGGTCAACCGCCAATGTGGGTTGGTAACCAACAGCGGAGGGCATACGTCCCAGCAAAGCGGAAACCTCGGAGCCAGCCTGGGTGAAACGGAAAATATTGTCGATAAAGATCAGCACATCCTGACCTTCGACATCACGAAAATATTCCGCACAGGTCAATGCGGACAGGGCAACCCGGGCTCGGGCTCCGGGTGGTTCCGTCATTTGGCCATAGATAAGGGCGGCCTTGGGTAACACGCCGGAATCTTTCATTTCATGGTACAGGTCGTTGCCCTCACGGGTGCGCTCACCCACGCCGGCGAACACTGAAATACCACCGTGCTGCATGGCAATGTTGTGCACCATTTCCATCATAATAACGGTTTTGCCAACCCCCGCGCCCCCGAACATCCCCATTTTACCGCCGCGGGGAAACGGCACCAGGAGGTCAATAACTTTAACGCCGGTTTCAAGCACGTTTACCTCAGTATCCTGCTCGGTAAAGGCGGGAGCCAAGCGGTGTATTGGCATCATCTTTTCCTGGCTAATGGGCCCGAGACCGTCCACAGGACGACCGACCACGTTCAGTACGCGGCCGAGACTGGCTTCACCCACAGGCATCATAATCGGTTTGCCTGTATCTTTCACAGGCATACCCCGAACAAGACCGTCGGTAACGTCCATGGCAATGGTACGAACAACGTTGTCGCCCAAGTGCTGGGCGACCTCGACAACAAGGTTGCCCTCTTCGTCGTTAATGGCCGGATTGCTGATGGTCAGCGCCGTAAGGATGGTCGGCAGTTTGCCCTGCTCGAACTCAACGTCTACGACAGGCCCCATTACCTGTGTTATTTTTCCTAAATTCTCTGCCATCTATAGACCTCCTAATAAAACTGTAAACAGTAATTGTTAGCCTTTTAGGGCTTCGGCGCCGCCCACGATATCCATTAAGTCAGCCGTGATCGCAGCTTGGCGGGCTTTGTTATAAATGAGCTGCAAATTCCCCAACATGTCGTTGCAGGCCTTGGTGGCGTTGTCCATGGCCAACATCCGTGCGGCGTGCTCACTGGTGGATGTTTCCAACAATGCACTGTAAATTTTAACATCAATGCTCTTGGGCAGCAGCACATTGAGCAATGCGTCGGTAGACGGTTCGCAGATATGCTCCGCCAGATATGGGGTGTTTTCATCCACTTCGGTTTCGGCCTTTTCCAGCGGCGGAATGGGCAGCAACTGTTTAATGACCGGCAGTTGCTTGGCCAAGCTGACAAATTCGGAATAGACAACGTAGACTTCATCATATTTGTTGTCCAAATAGCCGGTTGCCAATTCACGTCCGGCATTGACCGCCACGCTGAAACTAAAGGACGATCCCACCACGCCGATATACTGACCGTCGATATCTTTTTGATTTTTCCGCGCCCAGTCGCATCCCCTCTTGCCGAAACAGGAAAAACTGACCGCCATCCCCTTTTCAGTCTTCTCTTTGGCCAAAGCACGGGCTTTTTCAATAAGGTTGATGTTAAAACCACCACAGAGCCCACGGTCGGAGGTACATAGTACAATATTGACCTTTTTGGGGTCCTCCCTGGGAATCAGAAGGGGGCTGGCCTCTTCACCGGCGTGTTTGGCCAAACTGCCCAACACTTCGGCAAATTTGGCGGCATAGGGTCTGAAGTCCTCCATATTGCCCTGAGCCCCGCGCAAGCGAGACGCAGCCACCATGTTCATGGCCTTGGTGATCTGCTTGGTCTTCTTGATACCTTGTATTTTCAGCAGTACTTCTTTTAACTGTGGCATAAAGATAGCCCTTATCTTCTATGGTTTGATATCGACCGATCGTTAGATGGTATCTTTAAATTCCTCACCATAAGCGGTCAGGGCATCGGTCATCAGCTTATCCAGTTCGTCATCGATTTTTTGTTTCTCTTTCAACTGAGCGAAAATCTTGGGATGGCGTTCTTCGATGAAGGTGAAAAGACCGGCTTCATATTTGGCCACCACATCGGTCGGAAAGTTATCAAGGAACCCGCGGGTACCGGCATAGAGGATGGTCACCTGCTTTTCCATGGACAGCGGCTGATATTGGGGCTGTTTCAAAATCTGAACCAGACGTTGCCCCCGGGTCAGTTGCCGCTGGGTTGCGGCGTCCAAATCGCTGCCAAAAGCGGCAAAGGCCTCCAGTTCGCGGAACTGGGCCATATCCAATCGCAGGGTGCCGGCGACTTGTTTCATGGCTTTGACCTGGGCCGCACCTCCCACACGCGATACCGACAAACCAACGTTAATTGCAGGACGTATGCCGGCGAAAAACAGAGCCGGTTCAAGATAGATCTGACCGTCG
>JBFFHG010000554.1:0-3681 GCA_041557055.1 Desulfosarcinaceae bacterium | reverse complement strand
GGCCGGCCCGGGCAATGCTGTCGAATTGGTAAAAATTGATACAAGCAACATCGCCGGTGATAATCTTGAGCCCGGAAACATCTGTGATTTGCTGTGTTTTATCCGGATCGATACCGGCTGCCAAGTCGACATTGCCGGCCCTGAGTTCCGCGATGCGGGTGGCCATCTCGGGGATGATTTGAAAAACGATCTGTTTGAGGTGCGGCTTGTAGCGGGCAGCGTTCCAGTAGTCATCATCTGCCTGCAGGGTGATCCTGGAGCCCTTTGACCAGGATGCCATCCGGAAAGGACCGGTGCCGCTGATATGCTCGTTAAAATATGGCAGGCCCTCTTTACGGGCAAGGGCGGCATCAAACGGAAAAAAGGTGCGAACCATCCGCGGCAATTGCGGGCAGATATTTTTGGTAATGATACGGAACGTCAGTTCGTCGACAACCCTGACATCCTCGAATGACCTGTAATTTCTAATACTTTTTTGATCGGGATCGTTGATGAATTTCTGGAATGTATAGCGATAGTCTTCGGAGGTCAACAAATTGCCGCTGTGGAACCGGACCCCTTTTTTCAGCTTTACTTCCCATGTACGGTCGTCGATGCGTCGAAGACTTTCCGCCATATTCAGTTCAATCTCGGGCGGCTGGTCTTCTCTGTAGACGTATTTGGTTAAGCCATCATAACAGAGCAGGTAGATCGTGGTGAGATCCTTGTTGGTGCTGAGGTAGCGGTTAAGGGTCGAAATCCTGGAATCAAGGGCGTAAATCAGTTTCGAAGCGCACTCGGCAGATCCGGAAGAGAATGCGGTGCATAACCCTGCCAAGACCATCAAAACCGTTTTCAACGGATTTTTCATTCTTGCTCCAATAAAATTCAGTTTCACCGAAAGCACCGTTTCAAACTTTTTTAACCCCAAGAAATGGAAGTGAACAAACAAACCTCTCTATTCAGGGTAACTTTTAATACCGATAAAATCACACCATGTCAATGAAAAAATTTATCCATTTTTATTTTTGATTAAGCCATCTTAATTTTCAAATCAATTTGAATATTTTATTTTTACATTTTGACTTAACTGCCGTATATTATCATATTAATTTATATTTTTTTATGAATAAATCAATCTATTACGATAAACATCTACAACAACCGCAACGATTGCACTGAGTACATAAGGACGTTGATCAGCGGCAGCCATATGCCCCGCAACCAAATCGCCTCCATTTCCGGACTGACCAACACCTATATCCGTGATGTGGAAAACGGCAAAGTGGTCAACCTTCCCCGCGATCGCATTATCCTTTTGGCATTGGCGTTGAATCTGGATCTGTTTGAAATGGATAAATTCCTGGGGGTCTTCGATCGCACCAACCTGACCTCGGACGACATCCCCATTTTTTTTCGAGCCACGGAAAAAATGCGAATTTCCGGTGCGTTGACCCCAATTCGAAACCGCCTGACATTCGAATTGGCCACCCTGGCCGCACGCCGCCAGGAGCAAAAGTCAATCGCTGTGTTGCAAACCATCGCCGCCACTTTCAGGGATAAGGGCCATACAAGCTTGATCAGCCGTACAAGCGACAAGACGCATCCCATCTACCACCAAATCGTCGAAGCCCTTGATTTTGAAAAGAAACAGAACCTGAGGCGAATTCTGATAAAATCGGAAGTGGTTCATTATGTCTGCAAGTATTGCCTTGAAAGATATTTTCAGGCCCAATTGAGCGCGCAAGAGATGGCTTTCCGAAAGCTTCATATGCAAAATACCGTCGAATTCATCGAAAGCTACGACACTTACCATCTTCGACTGACCGATATTTGCCCCACATTTCAATTTGGCTTGAAAACGCTGGCAGGTTCCGGCAAAAACAATGAGGTGTTGTGGTTTATCCCCGGATCATCACCCCCCTTGAGTTCTCATCCCCGCGGCAAACTGATTGGTTTCGTCACCGACAATCAGAGCACCATCCTGAGTTTCAAGGATGAATTGAGCCATTTGAGACTGCATATCAATAATGATTACACAGACAGGGGCCGACTGATCGATTATCTTCAAAGCCTGATCAAAAGCTGACCCGCAACGATTGTTGTTCGAAAAGACGCAAAGACCTCCGCCGGCCGCAAAACCGCGCCGGTATTGTACAGGCAGGCACGATCACCGGGCGATCAAAGCACCTTGAGCCATAGCAGGCGGGCGGTCTTTTTGCCGGGGTTCTTCCATTGGGAGGGAATATGGCGGGTCAGGTAGACCACGTCTCCCGCAGCCAGTTGCTTGACCGAATTTTGAATGGTGACCTGCAGTTCACCTTCCATCAGGAATCCGAACTCCTCTCCCTTGTGAACGAAAAAATGGGAAGATAATTTGGCCCCGACCGGAATTTCAAGCAGATAGGGCTCGATGGGCGCCGGAATATCCACCGGCAACAGCATCCGGCCGTTAATGCTCTCTTTGGGCAAATCCGAGAAACGAACTGCTTTGCCGCCGGTAAAAACCGACGGACTCTGCCCGTCGGGCGCTTTATGAAAAAAATAACCTGCATCCACAGCCAGAATTTGGGCCATTTTAAACAGCGCCGGAAGGGATGGATAGATTAAATTGCTTTCGATCTGAGAGATCGTACTGGGGGTCACCCCCACCATGCCGGCCAGCTCTTTTTGGGAAACCCCCTTTTTGGTTCGCAGTTGCTTAAGGCGTCCGCCCAATTCAATGCCGGCCGGAACCGATTTTTCAGTATCAAACGTGACGGACATACCGTCGGCCCAAAAGGATTCGGGTTTGTTTAAACAGCGGGGCTGGCGATTGTGAGCCTTCAACACAGTCAGCGCGCTCTTGCCGCGTTTGATGGCCAGATCGACGGCCACCTGGGCGATTTGATTGATATGGGCTTTGAGCCTGGGGGTGTGGGCGCCCTTTTCAATCACCCAATAGGCAATGGTCTCCAGTTCATACAGCCTGGGACAGGTGCGGGAGTAAAACCTGAGGACACTCTCCTCCCCCTCCCACAGGTCCTGCATACCGGTCAGGCTCTCAAACACAAAACGCACATCGCCGGTCAGTTTCCGGTGAACGCCGTAAATGGCCTCGGCCACCTTTTCGGGCTTGCAGGGCTCGTTGACCTTAACGATCCGGTAGGGCCATTGGGCGCCGTCCTTTTCATAGAACCTGGAGAAAACCGAAGAGCCGTCGCCTTTGCCATGGGTAAAACAATCCAGAATGGTGAGTTGGGGGTCCTGGGCCAGCGGCCCCAGCTCTTCCACCAGGCTCTTGGGAGAACGGTCGAATGTCACGTAGATTAACGGCTTGTCATGGTTCTGGGATTCCTGAATAAAATTCAGCGTAAAGGGGAAGGCCAGACTGCCGGCCTCATCGTACCAGATCACATTGTCACCGATAAAGAGACCATCCAGTCGGAGGTCCAACGCTTTCAGACCTGTGGACACACGCACTTTTTCTGTAAACATCGTCAACCACCTGAGAATTCAGGGTTCAAGGTTCAAGAAAAAACGGCTTCTATTCGGATGCCGAAGGCCAAACCTCATGTTTGCGCTCCTCCACCCGGTAACAAAAACGGTCCCACTCGAATTCGCGATGGGAGATGGGACAGCGCAGCTTGACCTTGGCGTCACCGACCCCAATCACCTCCCAATCACCCAAGCGCTTGCCGCTTGCGATGCGAATCTTTTGTC
>JBFFHG010000553.1:0-3683 GCA_041557055.1 Desulfosarcinaceae bacterium | reverse complement strand
GGCCGACTATCTGCATGTTTCCGCGGGGGTTTACGGCAGCCGTCAACTGACCATCCCCTCCATGTACGTGGAACAGGGCTGCTTTGTCCACTTGGCCGCGGCGATTAAATCCGTTGCATCGGTGCCCGTGGTCGCCGTGGGACGCATCAAAGATCCCGGGTTGGCCGACAGCATCATTGCCCAGGGCAAAGCCGATATGGTGGCCATGGGGCGCAGCCTGCTGGCGGACCCGGAGCTGCCCAACAAAGCCGCAGGAAATAAAACCGATCAAATCCGGCCGTGTGTCGGTTGTTGCCTGGGCTGCATTCATGCCGTGCTCGCGCTGGAACCGGGCGGGTGCGTTGTCAATCCCGATGTGGGGCGCGAATACCAAATGGTTAATGATACCGAAACCACCGAGCCCCTGAAGGTTTTGATCATCGGGGCGGGCCCGGCCGGATTGGCCGCCGCCCGGATGGCGGCGCTTTGCGGGCATCGGCCGATAGTGGTCGATCGCCGGGAAAAACCCGGCGGACAACTCTATCTGGCCGCCAGGCCGCCGGGCCGCAATGATCTTCAGGGGATCATCGACTTTTACGTCCGGGAACTCAAGCGCCTGAGTGTGCCCCTGCGGCTTGGCACGGTATTGGATGAAAAACGATTCAGGGAGTTGGCCCCCCAGGCGGTGTTGCTGGCCAGCGGCAGCCTTCCCAAGATGCCCCTCATTAAAGGGCTTTTTCAAACCCCCATGGATCTTTACACGGTTGTCGAAGTGCTTGAGGGGCAAGGGGCGGTCAAGGAGAAGGTCATCATATTGGGCGGCGGGCAGGCAGGATTGGTAACCGCCGATTTTCTGGCCGGGCAGGGCAAAACCGTGGTGGTTTTAAACCGCCGGAGCCACTATGCCGAGGAGATGTCCGCCAATGACCGCTTCTATCTCCGGGAGCGTCTGAAAAAACAGCCGGTCACCCTCTACAAGGAGGTGGCCATCAAGGGCTTTGCCGCCGATGGGGTAAAATTCAGGCATGCCAGGGGGCGCGAGGCGCTGTCAGGTTTCGATGCGGTGGTCATCGCCGAGGCCGGCGAACCGGTACGGGAAACCATCAACTTTTTGAAAAAACACCCTGCCCCGGTTCAAATCATCGGAGACGCCAGCTCAGCCCGCCACCTGATGTTTGCGGTCAGCGAGGGTGAAGAGGCGGCCAGGGCTTTATCGGCAGCAGGGATAAATGGTTGAAGAGATGCGGAAATCTATTTCCGGATCGACATCAAGAGTTGGTTTCAAATCAGCATCACATCCACCATGGCCCCCTGGTCCAATCCTTCGCTGTTCATTTCGATGGCCACCAACCCATCTGCTTCAACCATGGTGCGAATCAAACCGGATTGTCCCAGGACCGGCTCGGCCCATTGCGCGCCGTCCCTGGTAACCAGACGGACGCGCACGAAATCCACCCGTCCCTGAACCGAAGCCAGATTGCGGCTTAAACGGGCTTTGACGGGAACGGGCACTTTGGGTCGCTGCCCGCCGATGTGTTTGAGCAAAGGTCCGACCAGCACCATGAACACCACCATGGCCGAGGCCACATGGCCGGGCAGGCCCCAAATCGCTTTTTTGCCGCAATGGGCCAAAATGGTGGGTTTTCCGGGCCGGATGGATACACCGTGAAACAGGACCCGGCTATTCTCCAAAGACTCCAGGGCGTCCAGGGTCAGATCGCGCATCCCCACCGAACTGCCGCCGGAAACCAGGACCATATCGTTCTCTTCCAGGGCGAGTTGAAACGCATCGAAAAGCGCTTCATAACGATCGCCCACAATTCCGTAGGCCACCGGTTCGGCGCCGGCTTCCCGGACCAGCGCGGCCAGGGTATGGGTATTGATATCCCGCACCTGTCCGGGGGCCGGGTCTGTGTCACAGGGCACCACCTCGTCGCCTGTGGAGACGATGCCCACTTTGGGACGTTGACAGACCGTCACCTCGCGGCAACCGACAGCGGCCAGCAAGCCGATCTCCTGGGCTCTCAGGCAACATCCCCTGGAAAGCAGCAATTGGCCTTTGGCCGCATCTTCATCCTTGGCCACCATATGCTGACCGGGAGCCACGCTGCGATGAACTTCGATGGTGTGAACGTCAAGGACCTCCGTGTGCTCCACCATCACAACGCTGTCGGCGCCTTCCGGCAGCATGCCGCCGGTGGCAATCCGGGCGGCCTGCCCCGGCCCGACGGTAAAGTCCGGCGCCTTGCCCATGGCGACCGATCCCACCACCTCCAGATAGGCCGGGCTGCCTTCTGAAGCGCCGAAAGTGGTTGCGGCCCGGACGGCAAAGCCGTCCATGGTGGCGCGATTGAAACCTGGGATATCGGCCGGCGCCACAATATCTTCAGCCAGAACACGCCCCAGGGCATCGCTCAATTTTATCCGGGTCCCGCCCAACGGCTCAAAGCGCTCCCTGAGGGCCAGCACAGCGTCAATATCCAACACCTGGAAAAATTCTTTCATCTGTTTCCCGCCTATCCGGGTTGATCACGGTTTACCCTGACGTTGTATGAACAACATGGTGAAATCGACCCCACCCTTTCAGGAGACAATACTAAAAAAAACAAGCCGCCTCAGCAACAGTTTTGTGTTTCATGGTCAAGGTCCCAATAAAAAATCCACTTCACAATCGCCATGGATTTTAACGTCAACCGCTGAGCCGCAAAACCTTTTCATTGCCGTAATTCCCCTAAACCCCATTCCGTGATATGGTCGGATTCGATACATTTATTGGCAAGGCCCCATCCACCATACCAAAGGAACCGTTATATGCATGCTAAAAGCACGCAAGCAGAGCGCTATATGCTGGAACTGTGGCGCCGTATGGATGGCAATTGCAATGCCCAGGTCTCCATGTTCGATATCGGCGCTACCATCGGCCTTGAAAAAGAGGCCGCCCGCAAACTGGCCGAAGATCTGATCGCCGATGGTCTGGTGCAGATCAAAACCCTGTCCGGCGGCATCGGCATTACCGCCTTGGGGCTGGATAGGGTCCAGTCCCAGGGAGTAAGCGGACCGAAGGGCGGCCTCGACCTTGGAAAAGGGCCGTTGCTGGATGATAAGGGACGAAGAGACTTGGAAACCATCCTCAACGCCATCAAAACCAGCATAGCCGCCAGCGCCAAATCTTACGAGCGATTGGAAGAGATGGTCATCGACCTAAAAACCATGGATGTCCAACTGCTCTCACCACGCCCTAAAACCGCTGTTCTTAAAGAGGTGCTACGTTCCCTGAAAGAGGGGCTCGAAGGCTCCGGCGCATCGGATTTGGCAGGCGACGTGGAAAAAATGATCGGCGCGTAATTCAGGCGGTTCGATCCAATGACCGCCTCCATAAAAAGGCAGGCAACTGCGAACATTGAGAGCCAAAAGACAATGAAAAACAATTACGAAACGATTGTTGAACAGAACCTGAAGCGACTCTTTGCCGCCGACCTGGAAGCCAGGGCCGATGCCATGGGAGCCAAAAGGGAGGGCCAATGCCTAACCCTGAAAGCGTTCGGTGCCCCATGCCGGATGGCGGCGGCGGGTATTTATCTGCAGGAACAGCTTCAAACCGGACCGCTGGGCATTATTCTTTCACTCTATGCATTGAACGCCGTTGCGGAAGCATTTCAATTGGAGCCGTTTAAGGCCTTTAAAGAGATTCCCGACAGCATGCC
>JBFFHG010000552.1:0-3689 GCA_041557055.1 Desulfosarcinaceae bacterium | reverse complement strand
CATTATCTATTTAGCAGCCATTGGTATCGGTACAGCCCTTTTGATCGGGCTGATCGGGCTCCACCCGCTGATCGGGCGCCGGGAGACGGCCCGGCGCCTGGCGCGCGAGCGGGCCATGGTCGCCCGGCTGGCGCTGACCGATATCTGCCTGTTTACCGAGGCGAGCTATATGCGCCACCCCAATCTGACCGACCGGTTCGTTCCTTTCCAGGACCATCCCATGGCGCTGTCCCACTTTCCCTCGGAAAGCATGTTGCCGCCGCCCCGGCATGTGGTTCATGACCGCCATGCGCCTGAAAAGGGGGTCTCGCCGTGACGACCACGATATGGTGGCGGCGTCAGTTGGCTTTTCTGGACTTCTGCCTGGCCGCCCTGTTGCGCCGAAAGGTAAAAAACGGTGCGCTGCTGACCGGTTACGCTCTGATTGTCTTCATGTTGACATCGGTGCTGTTCTTTGCCGGGGCCCTGCGCAGAGAGGCCGCGGCCGTGCTGCAGGACGCCCCTGAAATGGTGGTCCAGCGCATGGTCACGGGGCGCTGGACCCCCATCCCCCTCGCGTATCAGGAAACCATCCGGGCCATTCGAGGAGTCCAAAATGTCACCCCGAGATACTGGGGCCACTACTTTCACCCTGCTGCGGCGGCCAACTACACCGTGGTGGCGGAACAAAAGGGAAACCGGCAGTCCGGCCGGGCGCAAATCGGTGCAGGTGTGGCGCGTACCTGGGAAGTGGAGACCGGCGCGCCGATCTTCTTCAAAACCTTTAGCGGCCAGGTCGTCGGACTGACCGTCGATGCGCTGCTGGCCGAAGATACGCAGATCGTCAGCGCTGATCTGATTACGATTCATCCATCCGATTTTCAGGCCATTTTCGGTCTTGACCCCGCCTTGGCCACGGATCTGGGCGTCACCGTACGCAACCCCCGTGAGGTGCGCACCATCGCTGAAAAAATCGCCCACCAACTTCCGGACACGCGCCCGGTGTTGCGCGAAGAACTTGTGCGCACCTACAACGCCTTGTTCGACTGGCGCAGCGGTTACACGCTGGTGATGCTGGGCGGCGCGGTCATGGCCTTTTTTATTTTCGCTCTGGACAAAGCCACCGGGCTGAGCGCCGAAGAACGCACGGAAATCGCCATTCTCAAAGCCATTGGGTGGGACACGGCCGATGTGCTGATGCTCAAGTTCTACGAGGGCCTGGTCATCTCTCTTTCGGCCTTCATTCTCGGCGCCATCGGCGCTTACCTGCATATCTACCTGGCCCACGGCTTTTTGTTCGAGCACGCCATCAAGGGCTGGAGCGTGCTTTATCCGAAATTGAATCTGATACCGGCCGCGGATATCTATCAACTGGCGGCTGTACTGGGATTGACGGTGTTCCCTTACGCGCTGCTGACCATTGTGCCGGCCTGGCGGGCGGCCACCGTCGACCCGGATACGATCATGCGGAGAGTTTGGTGATGATTCGGCTGACACAGGTCACCAAAATCTATTCCACCGGCGCAACCGGCGCCCATGAAGCTGTGGCCGGAATCACGCTGGAACTGGTCGAAAATCAGATCACAGTGCTCAAAGGACCGTCAGGATCGGGCAAAACCACCCTGCTGAGCCTCATCGGCTGCATGGCGCGCCCCACCTCGGGCCGGATCTTTTTTGGGGAAAAAGAGATCACCAGTTTGCCGGAACGATTCCTGGCCGCTCTGCGGCGCCGGCAGGTGGGCTTCGTGTTTCAGAACCATAACCTTATCCAGGGAATCACGGTATTGGAAAATATCCTGTTGCCGGCCCTGCCCCTGGGCGGACCCATGGCGCCGCTGCGTCAACAGGCCCTGGACCTGTTGGCCCACCTGGGAATTGAAAACCTGTCCCAGCGGCCGGTGGAGCATCTTTCCGGCGGCGAGCAGCAACGGGCGGCCATTGCCAGAGCATTGATCAACCGGCCCGGCCTGGTGCTGGCCGACGAACCCACCGCACATCTGGACAGCGATCTTTCCCGGCAGTTCATGGCCATCGTCGCAGATCTCAAACGCCGGGGCACCACCGTTGTGATGGCCAGCCATGACCCGCTGGTGTTCGATCACCCCAGCGTGAACCGCGTGGTGAGCCTGCATGACGGCCGGATACAGAACGGAACCCCGGCGCCATGATCATCAATCCGGCCATTATCACCCTGCTCGGCGGTTCTTTGCTGACCGCGGGGTTTGCCCTCTATGCCGCCGTCCTGGGCGTGCAGATCGTGCGCCATTGGGCTCCGGCCAGCGGCAACACCGGCCAGTTGCAATTGGAGCGGCGCACCTATCTGATCTCCACCCTGATGGCCTGGCTGCTCAGCTTTGAAATTTTCAGCCTCTTTCTGTTCATCTGCACTGCGGACCATCTGCACCCCATGTTCGTGGGGGCCATGTGCGCAGCCGGATCGTTGAACGTCAACGGTTTCGGCTATCCGGCCCTGGTGGTCAAAATTGTTTCGGTGCTCGGTTGCGGCGTATGGCTGCTGGTCAATCAGGCCGACAACCGGGCCGAAGATTACCCGCTGATCCGCTTCAAATATAAAGCCCTCTTATGGCTCACCCCTGTCCTGGTGTTGGCCGCCCTGTTTCAGATCGCCTATTTCAATGGCCTCCAAGCCCAGGTGATCACCTCATGCTGCGGCGCCTTGTTCAGCAGCGACGCCAAAACCATCGCCGGTGACATGGCCGCTCTGCCGGTGCGCTATACCCGTATCGTGTTTTTCTTATCGGCTGTATTGCACGCCGGGGCCGTCATTCATCTGCTGGTCACCGGCAGCGGCGGCCGGGTGGTGGGATGGTTCAGCGCCCTTTACTTTACGGCATCCGTCGTTGCGCTGATCTCCTTTATCTCGGTCTATTATTATGAACTGCCCACCCATCACTGCCCCTTCGACCTGTTACAGGCCCATTACCATTATGTGGGCTATCCCCTGTATGCCGCCTTGTTCGGGACCGCCATCTTCGGGATCGGCACAGGGGTTCTGGCCCCCTTCACCACCGTCCCCGGTTTAAGTTCCGGATTGCCGGCCCTGCTGCGGCGCCATGCCTGGATATCCCTGGTCGCCGGCCTGTCTTTTTTGGCCATGGCCGTCTACCCCATGATTTTTTCGGATTTCATTTTGTTGGAACAGCCCCTCTGAATTTTGTGGCGAATTTATCCTTATCATCGAAAATATCAAATGAAATCACATCTGTAATATAATATCCGGAATGAGGGGTTCCCTCAGGTACAAAATAAGTTTCACCTTTTCGGTAAACTTTCTTTTCAGAACCAACAGTGATTTCAAACTCGCCCTCAAGGACAATACCCCATTGTGCTGCATGAAAATGCTCCGCCAAATAAGCGCCGGCCGTTACAATAAAAAAGATTGACTGATTTGACTCTCCCTGAAGAAGGTATCCTTTGATAGCATCATTGGGCATATCTATCTCGGGTAATCTGGTGATCATGTCCGGCAATATATCTTTCATCAAAATCCTCCTTTTTGAAAATCTTTCAATTGAAACCGGCAAGGCGGGATTGTCGGCTATAGAAGCCCGTTCGGTTGATATTGGGCCAACTCCAGAATAATCGAATCCGGGCCGTAAAAATAGACCAGCTTCTTTCCTGTTGCCGGATAGGTCTGGATATCTCCGAAAAAATCAACCCCCTCATCTTTGAGGCGGGAGACGGTTGCT
>JBFFHG010000551.1:0-3694 GCA_041557055.1 Desulfosarcinaceae bacterium | reverse complement strand
GCGTGTCGCCATTGCAAGGTGCCTGTGCATGAATCCCAAAATCATGCTCTTTGACGAACCCACCTCTGCTCTGGATCCTGAAATGATCAAAGAGGTTCTGGACGTGATGGTTGATCTTGCCGAATCCGGCATGACCATGCTTTGCGTGACCCATGAGATGGGATTTGCCAGAACCGTGGCCGATACCGTTATTTTCATGGACGGCGGTGAAATCGTGGAAAAGAATGACCCGAAAACCTTTTTCAACAATCCTACGTCAGAGCGGACCATCAGTTTTTTAAACCAGATCATCAGCCATGAGTTTGACAAATGAAAAAAATAATCGTTCTGGGCGCAGGGCTTGTCTCAAAACCTTTGGTGAAGTACCTTCTTGGTGTTGAGAATTTTTTTGTTACCCTGGGGGATATTGATGTCGAAAAAGCCTTGGGCATCATTGGAAATGCGGCCAACGGAAAGGCAGTTCTGCTGGACGCAGGTGACATAGAACAGATTGAAAACCTGATCAAAGCCCATGACCTTGCCGTTTCCTTCCTGCCTTACGGGTTTCATCCTATAGTGGCCCGGATTTGTATTCGGTATAAAAAACATATGGTCACGGCCTCTTACGTGGGTGAGCAGATAAGGGCCATGGATGAAGATGCAAAGTCGGCCGGGGTCATGATTCTCAATGAAATCGGTGTGGACCCAGGAATCGATCATATGTCCGCCATGAGAATCATTGATCAAGTTCATGAAAGGGGCGGTAAAATAGAGGCGTTTTGCTCCTATTGCGGCGGCCTGCCCGCGCCTGATGCAAATGATAATCCCTTTGGATATAAATTCAGCTGGTCCCCGCAGGGGGTGCTGATGGCCGGAACAAACGATGCCAAATACCTCAAAGACGGGAAGATTGTCAAGATAGAGGGGAAAGATCTCTTTCTCAACCGGGGCCAGCTTGATCTGGAAGGCTTTGACAGCCTTGAAACCTATCCCAACCGGAATTCCCTGCCCTATATCGATGTTTACGGCATCCCGGAAACCAAAACCATGTTTCGCGGCACCATCAGAAACCAGGGCTGGTGCGATAAGCTATTCGCCCTGGCAAGGCTGGGGCTGCTTGAGAATAAATCCGTCGATTTGCCGGAACATGCCACCTACCTTGATCTTATCCGTAAGATGACGGGGTCGGATTCCCATGAAAATCCTGTCGTGAGAGTCAAAGCGTTACTGGGTGAGCAGGACGGCTCCGGGGTGCTGGCGGGGCTTAAATGGCTCGGGCTTTTTGATGTTGCCAAGCTGCCTGAAACCAGGAATATTCTGGACATCATGACCGAAACATTCCTGAAAAAAATGGCGTATAAATCGGGTGAAAGGGATATGATCATTCTCTACCATGACTTTGTGGGGAAATTTCCCAAAGACAAAAAACGAATCACCTCCACCCTGATAGTGTACGGCGATGAAAACAAGGATAGTGCCATGTCCCGGACGGTGGGGCTTCCGGCCGCCATTGGCGCGGAATTGATCCTTAAGGGAAAAATCGATCTGCCCGGTGTACAAATCCCGGTCAAACCCCAGATATACCTGCCGGTGTTAACAAAATTGGAAGAACTTCAGATCAGGTGCCTGGAAAAAGAGTTTTCTTATCACGTCAGCCGTTAGAATTTAAATTGACTTCTTTGCTGTCTGGCAAAGACGCTGCGTTTCTCGGCCGTAACGATTACGGTTCGTTGATTTCTTTTCTGAGATATTCCACTGCCTCGATAAAGCTGTATCCGGCTACCGCCATGACAAAATCGAAAGATATGAACGGCGATGGCGCCACCGGGTGAGGCATCATCGAAAGGGGCCACTTGTTTGAGATAGGTGCTCAACACCTTCCAGACGCAGCCGCTCAGCTTGGCCAAGAACTTGCGGTTGAATAGAAAATAAATACGCGATCTTTTGGGCAGGCTGAACACCCATTGCCGGTGGGGCACCAATTTGAGCACCTGGTTGCATAGCCATTCGCCAAACTCAACCACCCGCTTTTGATGGCACGAGGGGCAAAAGTGGGCTTGCACGAACAAGCAAAAACGAGCAGGCATAAAGCCCGCCGGTTCCCGTTATATATGGTCAATTGGCCGGCGACAAAGGCGGGGTTTATGTCACAGGCGCTTCAATGACAAATTTCCTGAATGCGGTTACCCGGCATCCAACCCTGCTCCCGCATATAGTCTTCAATGGCTTGCCGGACGCCCTCAGGATTGCGGCGCCGCATTCCCTGGTGATAGATTTCCAACAGCCTGCCGGTATGGGTCATGGTCATTTCTCGAACCGCCTGTGCAGCGGCCATCATTCTGCACCATTGGGGATCGGTTCTGAAGGCGTCGAATGCGTATATCAATTCAGGGGTCAGCAAACGGGTGATCCCGTTTCCAAATGCCATGTACAATCCCAAAGCGGCGGCATCACGATTTTGAATCAAATGGATTAATGCCCCTTGCGGGCCCGTATCGGCCAGCAGATCTTTAAGGGTCCGGCAAAGAAATTCCACCGCTGTATGCGGGAAATCGGCCAGAATTTGCTGCCAGACAGACCGATCAAATACACACTCTTCAAGCTCGCCGATCTCATGCCAAAGACAAATCTTCTGCTGCACCTCCAATATGGCTCCGAAATGGTCACGAATGGTTTGGGTGCGGGTATCGGGCAAGCCCATGGACACGGCGGCGAAATCCAGAGCCCCGCGTCCGGAGTTTGAAATATAAGCGATCTGATCCCATAAAAACATACGGGTCGCCTCGCTGCGCAGGACCACCTCGCCATCCTGACTGAATGCCGGCAAGGTAAGCAGATCCCTGGCCAGTTCGCGTCCCAGATACCGCACCCGGTGACCGGCGACAGTCTCTTGCCTGGTGATCTCCGCCAAAAAGAAGGTCGGTTTCAAACTGTAGGCATACCCGGCGCCGTAGAAAAGGTTTAACGGGCCAAGGGCCGCATTGATATCCTTTGTATCGAAGGGCTCAAAACCACGGCCGTTGACCGGCAAGGGGCTGAAGTCGGTTTCCAGCAGCGTTTCCCACAAATCCTCTTTGGCGCCGATCCACTCCAGAACCCGGGCGGCCTCGTCCTCCTGCCAGGGCGGCAGCCGCCGCTCCCACTTGTACAGATCACGCAGGCGCATGGCCAAACCGCAGATCGAATAAAGGCCGGCATATCTGGCATCACTGACAGTGCAATTGTAAAGCACCTGTCGGGTAAACTTTGAAATGTCCAAAGAAGGCTCCTTTTGTCAAGAATTTCAAATAATAGACCAATGGTAAGGCGTACGCCAATCGTGTCAAGGAAAATGACAGGGGAAATTATTTTCCGAAAATGAGCGGCCAGGTTGTTGAAAACGGCAGCGTTGTGCCTGAAGGTGGGTCACGGGCATTGCTCAACGTTGCGAACGTCAAGAAGGCTTGTTTGAGGGACTTGTAAACCCAACTTTCGGGGTTGCCGGGCAGGAGGAGATGGCGGGTGGTGTACGTCCCCCTGCCTTCTCCTCCTGCTGCAAACCAACCCTGAAAGTTGAATTAAACGCTTTAAGTTTTAAGTGAATGTCTCGGGCCGTTTAGATTGGATGGCCCGAAAAAAGGCTGAAATCGGTCTTTAGGTCATTCCGGCGGAATTCGCAATGACGGTATCAGGGCTTGCTAAATGTTCCGGTTTGGTCAGATCGAATGGATTCATT
>JBFFHG010000550.1:0-3696 GCA_041557055.1 Desulfosarcinaceae bacterium | reverse complement strand
GAGCTGATCCTGATTTCGGTGAGCAAGTTCTGCGCGCACAGAAAAGCCTAAAGAAATCAATAGGCACCCACTTTGATCTTTGGATCAAAGACCTACCGACACGGCACTTTGGTGGGGGTTCACCTTACCCTGATCTCCGAGGCAATCCTTAAGTATTATGGATTGTTGCATTTCTTATCAGGTTCCATCGGACAAAACAATCAAAGACAATTTAATTTTGGGATTGAGCTGCCGTTTATTCCCCATTACGCTCCAATGGCTTGAATGGGGGGTTAATCTTAAAAGTGGTTTTTCCTGTGTCAGCAAACGGATTTTGTATTACGCATCAGCCGTGCGGATCCGTCTTGAATATACTAATTGGCCAACTCGTATGGAGGCGCGATGAATGAATATATGATCGGGTTATTGATAGCAGGTCTGGTCGCTGGTTTCGGGCTATCGTTATTGTTAAAAATTATCACCGAGAAAAAAAATTTTCAAGCCGCTCAATCCCTGGCTGAACAATTAATCGAGGAAGCCAAGCAAAGATCGGATGCATTGCTTAAGGAGGCGAGCCTTGAGGCCAAAGACCGCCTCCTCAAAATGAAAAATGATTTTGATGCTGAAACGAAAGAGACACGCTCAGAGCTGAAAAAACAAGAGCGGCGGTTGATTCAAAAGGAAGAAAATCTCGATCGTAAAATAGAACAACAGGAACGCAGGGAACGGGATCTCAATCGGCTGGAGAAAGAGTATGAAAAAAGAGCCGGCCAGATCGTTCATCAGGAGAATGAACTTGGTGCATTGGTAAGCGAGCAACGCCAGCAGTTGGAAAAAATTTCAACCCTAACCGCTGAACAAGCCAAGGAATTGTTGCTGCGTGCCATGGAAAATGAGGCCCGCTATGATGGTGCCAAACTCATAAAAAAAATAGAGAATGAAGCCAAGGAGGAGGCTGACAAAAAAGCCAAGAGAGTATTGGCGACCGCCATTCAGCGATATGCGGCGGACTACGTGGCTGAAAGAACCGTCTCAGTGGTTCAATTGCCCGGCGAGGAGATGAAAGGCCGCATTATCGGTCGCGAAGGTCGCAATATCAGGGCTCTTGAATCAGCCACGGGTATTGATTTAATCATTGATGACACCCCCGAAGCCGTTATTTTATCCGGATTCAATCCGGTGCGCAGGGAGGTGGCCCGTCTTTCACTGATGCGACTTATTGCTGATGGCCGTATTCACCCTGCGCGCATTGAAGATGTTGTTAAAAAGGTGACCCAAGAGGTGGATAGCGTCATCAAGGAGGCGGGCGAACAAGCCGCCTTTGAACTTGGTGTGCATGGTATTCACAGTGACCTGATAAAATACCTGGGCAGTTTGAAATTCAGGACAAGTTATACCCAAAATGTTTTGCAACACTCCATTGAGGTGGGTTTTTTGGCCGGGATCATGGCTGCGGAGTTGGGGTTGAAAGAAAAAATAGCGAGACGAATGGGGTTGCTGCATGATATTGGCAAAGCCATTGACCATGAGGTCGAGGGGCCTCATGCTGTGATTGGGTCCAAGTTAGCCAAGAAATTCGGTGAAGCACCTCAGATTGTCAATGCCATAGCTGCTCACCATGAAGACACCCCCCCTGTGACTGTCTATGATATCCTGGTACAGGCAGCAGACGGTCTGTCCGGAGCAAGGCCTGGAGCCCGTAAGGAATTGCTTGAAAATTATGTCAAGCGGTTGGAGGACCTGGAGGGGATCGCCAATTCGTTCAAGGGCGTCGAGAGCTCCTATGCCATTCAGGCTGGACGGGAACTGCGGGTTATTGTGGAAAGCGGCAAAGTCGCAGACGAGGAGGCTATTCTCATGAGCCGGGATATTGTCAAGAAAATTGAAGAATCGTTGACCTTTCCGGGGCAAATCAAGGTAACGGTGATTCGAGAGACCCGGGCCGTGGAGTATGCAAACAAGTGATTGGTCAAATATAGGTCTTTTTATTTCAACGAAAACGGAGTCAGCCTGAATGACAAATGTACTCGAGATTTTACAAGAGCGTGGATTCATTGAACAGATGACCCATGATCAGGAGCTTTACGATTACATCAATACCGGAAAGATAACTTGCTATGTCGGTTTCGACCCCACAGGTTCAAGCCTTCATGTCGGCCACCTGTTGCCGATTATGGCTTTGGCCCATATGCAAAAGCACGGTCATCGCCCCATCGCCCTTGTGGGGGGCGGGACCGGTTTGGTGGGGGATCCCAGCGGTAAGACCGAGATGCGCAAAATGCTGACCATTGAGCAGGTTAATGACAATGCGGAAGCTATCAAAAAGCAAGTGGGCCGGTTCCTGAATTTTGAAAAGGGTGCCGCGCTTTTAGAAAACAATGCCGACTGGCTCACCAAATTGGGATATATTGCCTTCTTAAGAGATATCGGCCGACATTTCTCCGTGAACCGGATGATCAAAGCGGAGAGTTGCCGTACAAGAATGGAATCCGATGAAGGTTTGAGTTTTATTGAATTCAATTACATGGTTCTCCAGGCCTATGATTTTTTAGAGTTGTTCCAAAGACACCAATGCCGGTTGCAGATGGGGGGCAGCGACCAGTGGGGCAATATCGTTGTGGGGATTGATCTGATTCGGCGTATTTGCGGCGGATCAGCCTATGGCATCACTTTTCGGCTAATAACCACGAGCTCCGGCGCTAAAATGGGCAAGACCGTAGCCGGGGCTGTCTGGTTGGACCCGCAGCGAACCGCGCCCTATGATTATTACCAATTTTGGATCAATACCGATGACCGTGACGTTGGGCGTTTCCTGGCGCTTTTTACCTTTCTGCCCATGGCGGAGATCAAGGCCATCGATTGCCTGGAAGGTGCTGAGCTAAATAGTGCCAAGGCCATTCTTGCTTTTGAGGCCACATCGCTGGCCCATGGTCGGGAAGAAGCGCAAAAAGCCTTTATGGCGGCATGTGAAATGTTTGGCGCCAGGGAGATACCTGGTCATATTTTACCAACAAGTAAGATACCGCGCCAGAGTGCATTGGATAGCGATGACGCCGTGCCCTCCTCAACAATGCATGTGAGCGAATTGTGTCAGGGGATTCCGGCGTTTAAGCTGTTTCATGGGGCCGGTCTGGTGAATTCCAGCGGCGAGGCTCGCAGATTGATCCAGCAAGGTGGCGCCTATATTAACGGCCATCGGGTAACCTCCTTCGATCAAATTATCAATTGTAATGATATCAAAGGGATGGAACTTGTTATGCGGGCAGGCAAGAAGAGATTTCACAAAATTCTAATAAAACAGTAAAAAGGCATTGACAACCGGAGAGCGGAGAGGTAGAACCGCATTCGTCTTTCGCTGGAACCAAATCAGCCGGTTTCAGGAACGCTCTTTAAATACTGAAAAAAATCCGTTGAAAAATAGTGTATCGACACAGCTTTTTGCTGGCGCTTCAGACGATCAGGCTAATGTGGATTCAGGATGGTTATCTGAAAAAAGCGGTTGACGGAAAGCTCTGGTACGCGTTATATAATAAGTCTTTCTCGGAAAATTTTTTGGAAGTTAAAAAAAGTGGTTGACAGGGTGGTTTAGAAAATGTATAAATTTCGGCTACTCTGACGCGCCAAAAGGACCTTGGCGAATAAATCAAACAAGGCCTTTTATCGGCTTTTAAGAGTGTAAAACGATTTTTTTTAACAAAGCGGGAAACCGTTGAGATT
>JBFFHG010000549.1:0-3696 GCA_041557055.1 Desulfosarcinaceae bacterium | reverse complement strand
CTATGGGATTTACTTTCTGGCCCAAGCTATATACCTCCTTCTACACCGACGCTTCGGTCAAAACGACCGTTACATGACTGGAACGTTTCAAGATGCGAGTACCGCGCCCTCTCGCTCTGGCCCGGAATCGCTTAAACATTGGGCCACAATCCACTAACAAGTTTCCCACTACCAGGGAATCAATGTCGATATCCGGTTGTTGATCCGCATTGGCAACTGCCGAACGGAGCACTTTTTCGACGATACCGGCAGACTTCTGGGGCATAAACCGAAGCATGCTCAAAGCTTTGTCTACTGGTTTTCCCTTAATGGCGTCTGTCAGCATGCGGACTTTTTGGGGCGATATCCGCACATATCGAGCGACTGCTTTTACCTCCATTGTTGCTACTCCTTAAGACCGTTGCCTATTTGCGTTTGGATTTCTTGTCGGCAGCATGCCCGTAAAATGTACGCGTTGGGGAAAACTCTCCCAGCTTATGGCCGACCATATTCTCGCTGACAAAAACGGGAATAAATTTTCGTCCGTTATGCACGGCCAGCGTGAGTCCAACCATCTCAGGAATTATGGTTGATCTGCGAGACCACGTCTTAATCACTTTGTTGCTGCGGGTCTCTTGTGCCACCGATACTTTATTCAGCAAGCTATCTTCGATAAACGGACCTTTTTTTAATGACCGCGGCATAACTTCTCCTGTTTATCCTGCGCTTTTGCGTCAAGTTCTTTCTGAATCGCCCTTTTCATACGGACGCTTATTTTCTACGCTTTACAATATATCGATCGGTCTGCTTATTGTTACGTGTACGATATCCTTTGCTCGGCATCCCCCAAGGCGAACATGGGTGACGGCCTCCGGAAGATCGTCCCTCGCCACCGCCCATGGGGTGGTCGACGGGGTTCATCGCAACGCCGCGAACTTTAGGGCGGTGCCCTTTCCACCGAGAGCGTCCGGCTTTTCCGTCAGACATGTTTTCGTGCATCACATTTCCCAACTGTCCGATGGTGGCCTTGCATCGCAATAAAACCATTCTCACTTCACCTGAAGGCAGTTTGACCAAAGCATAACGGTTTTCCTTGGCCATCAGCTGCGCATAGGTTCCGGCGCTGCGAACGATCTGACCGCCCTTGCCCAATCGCAATTCAATGTTGTGAATGTGCGTGCCCAGCGGAATGTTGGCCAAAGGCAAGGAGTTGCCCGGCCTGATGTCCGCTTCCGGTCCGGACATCACCATGTCCCCGACCTTCAAATTTTGAGGCGCTAGGATGTATCGTTTTTCACCGTCGACATAATGCAGCAGAGCGATCCTGGCGCTACGGTTGGGATCATATTCAATGGTGGCGACCTTGGCCGGTATTCCGTCTTTGTTGCGCTTGAAATCAATGATGCGATAGTAGCGCTTATGTCCACCGCCGCGACGGCGTGCAGTGATGCGGCCATTGTTGTTGCGACCGCCGCTTTTCTTCAGAATCTCAACCAGGCTCTTTTCGGGCGTCGTTTTGCTGATCTCCTCAAAATTCGAGTAGGTCTGAAAACGGCGTCCGGGAGATGTTGGATTTACTCTTTTTACTGCCATTGTGAATAACTCCTAAAATTAAGCCCCTTCAAAAAACTCAATACGCTCACCGGGCATAAGGGTCACTATCGCTTTTTTCCAATTTCTACGTTTGCCCAATACTCGTCCACGTCGTTTGTGCTTTCCAATAACATGCATTGTTCGGGTATCAGCCACCTTCACATTAAAAATCTTCTCGACCGCCCTTTTGACCTCAATTCGATTGGCCCGCGGATCAACCTCAAAGGTGACCTGGTTGGCCTGGTCCTTCTGAATATTGGTCTTCTCTGTAATAATCGGTCGGCGAATAATATCGTAGTTAATCATGACAGAAGTCTCCCCTCTATCCCTTTGACGGCCTCTTCAAGCAAGATCAGCTTGTCGTATTTGAGTATGTCATAGACATTAAGGCCTTCACACCGAATTACTTTTACACCGGGCACATTCCTTGAGGACAGCTCAAGCTTGCTGTCTTTATCAGACGTAACGATCAGCGCCTTCGGTGCTTCAAGGGTGTTAACTGCGGTGACGAAATCCCTGGTTTTGATTTCTGACAGCTCGAAACGGTCCAGAACCATCAATTCATTGTCAAGCAGCTTGCTGGACAACGCCATTTTCAAAGCGAGTTTACGCACCTTTTTAGGCACTTTTTGCTCGTATGAACGGGGATGAGGGCCAAAAACCACCCCGCCGCCACGCAGCACGGGAGATTTGATGTTGCCTTTACGGGCGCGCCCGGTCCCCTTTTGCCGATATAGCTTACGCGTACTACCGGTCACATCGGAGCGATTTTTCACACAAGCCGTACCTGAACGCCGAGCGGCCAACTGGGCCTTAACGACCTGATGCATGACAGGCACATTAATGGACACATTGAAAATTTCATCCGGCAGTTCGGCCTGGGATACTTTGTCGCCTTGAATGTTTACTATGTCTACTGTTGCCATAATTTTCCTCGCGTAGGGCCAATCACAGTGAACAGCGGCGTCCCTGTGTCGTCTCCCCCACTGATGCCACCGGCTCAGCTCTTAGGTGCGAATTTCAGCTTATTTAGAATGACGATTCCATCTTGATGTCCGGGAACCGGGCCTTTGATCAGAATCAGATTTTCGTCCGGTCGAATATCGACAATTTCCAGATTTTTAATGGTCTTTTTGGCAGTGCCATAATGCCCCGGCATTTTTTTGCCTTTAATAACTTTCGAGGGCCAGGCACTGCAGCCGATAGAACCCGGAACGCGGTGCCCCTTGACACCGTGGGTCGCACGCATACCACTAAAACCGTGACGTTTCATAACGCCTGCAAATCCGCGTCCTTTGGTGGTTCCCACCACATCGACATGCTCTCCGATCTGAAAAAAGTCGGGTCCCAGGGTCTGCCCCAAGCTATATTCACTTGGGTCGTCAACCCCCACTTCATGCAGAAAACCGTAGCAAGTGCCTCCGATTTTCTGGAAATGACCTTTGAGCGGTTTATTGATTTTACTCTCCTTCTTCTCGCCGAAGCCGATCTGAAGGGCGTTGTACCCGTCTTTTTCCTTGGTTTTGATTTGCGTAATCACGCACGGGCCGGCCAGAATTACCGTTACCGGAATGTGTCGGCCATCAGGGGTGAACACAGCGGTCATCCCTACTTTTTTTCCTATTAGTCCTTTACTACGCATGGCTCATCATTCCCTAAGCTACAATTTGATCTCCACGTCGACACCAGGGGAAAGATCCAGTTTCATTAATGCATCCACGGTTTGCTGGGTTGGTTCAAGAATGTCCAGCAACCGTTTGTGAGTGCGCATTTCAAACTGTTCCCGCGACTTTTTGTCAACGTGAGGGGATCGCAGCACGCAAAATTTGTTTATGGTGGTTGGCAACGGTATGGGACCTACCACTTTGGCGCCAGTCTTGCGAGCGGTGTCCAGAATGTCCGTTGCAGACTGGTCCAGAAGTTTATGATCGTAAGCCTTGAGCCGGATCCTAATTTTGGCGTTCATTATCATAGGTTTTCTCTCTTACTCGATAATATCGCTGACCACACCAGCGCCAACAGTACGGCCGCCTTCGCGAATGGCAAAGCGCAGCTCCTTTTCCATGGCAATCGGGGTGATCAAATCGGCAGTGATCGCTATGTTGTCTCCGGGCATGACCATCT
>JBFFHG010000548.1:0-3717 GCA_041557055.1 Desulfosarcinaceae bacterium | reverse complement strand
GGCACGACCATCACGCAGACCACAACAGGGCTTATTCTTGGGAAGATGAAATTGACAAACAGATGACAGCCTCATCCGGCTGACAGGAGTTTAATATGCCTTTACCTATCGGACATACGGCCATCGGTCTGGCCGTTTTTGAAACAAAACAGTCGTCTACAACAACCCATCACTCGCGTTTGGCGCTGTTTTTTTGGATAACCCTTCTGGCCAATCTGCCGGATCTGGACGTTTTGTTCGGTCTTATCATGCAGGGCAACGGGGCCGCTTTTCACCGTGGCCCTACCCACAGTCTGTTGTTCGCGCTGGCGGCCGGCTGTCTGGCGTCACAAATGGGCCGTTTGTGGTCATGTATCCCCAAATTGGGGCCGGGACTTTGCAGTCTGTTGATTTTATCCCATGTGGTTGCCGACATGTGGTTGACCACCTCACCGGTCTCCCTGTTCTGGCCCCTGGAGATTCACTGGACTCAAGGTCACAGCGGTTGGGGCCAGATCGTTGATATGGTTTTGTTTCAGGGTGTTCAGGACGCGGGTATCGCCGTGACCGCCCTGGCGTATGTGTTTGGATTGCGAGCCGTCAGATACGCCGCCCGGGGGCATTCACTGTTCTCTCTGGACAGAAAACGTGCGAAATAGGGCTATGAAACCTTATACATGCAATGAATACAGACAGGAAATGATCCTGACCGGCTTGCGAAAACAGTTGACCGATCCGCGCTTGAGCGAATCGGAACGAAAACACCTCGAAGAGCAGATTCACCGTCTTGAAAGGGAGATGGGGCTGGATAGATAATCAGCGCAATGCGATCCGCTCTTTGGCAATAAAGAGCGGTGTTGATCAAGAGCATAAAAAACAGTTGCATTCCTTTATTTGACATTTTTCCCGCCATAGATGCAGCGGCCGGGCTGACAATTCAGCAAGACATAAGCGATTGACCTGCCATATCTGACAACGCCTCTTTATCCGATGGCCGTAATCTGGTATCAAAGGTGCTGCTTGATAGAAGCAGGGCGGTCGTTTATTTTGGGGGCATCACCAAAAAGAACCGCCGCATTCATGGAGATGCCAAGGTTCAAAGATCAAAGGGGAAACAGGATGGATCTGCATTTGATTGTCGCCATGACAGGCGCTTCCGGTGCCTATGCCGCCGAGTTATTGCTTAAAAAATCGCCCTGGCCCACCATGCTGATTGCCAGCAAGTGGGGCCGGCAGATTTACGCCCACGAATGCGCTCCGCTGACGCATTTGGAAAAGCTGGCCACTCAGCTCTTTGATAATGCCGATATGACGGCCGGTCCGGCTTCCGGGTCGGTGCCTACAGCCGGTATGGTCATTTTGCCATGTTCGGCCAATACGCTGGGTCAGATTGCCGCCGGTCTGGGCCAGACGTTGATTGCCCGGGCCGCCCATTGTCATCTTAAAGAACGCCGCCCCCTGGTGCTGGGACTGCGCGAGACGCCCCTGTCCGCCATCGACCTTCAAAACGCCGCCACGGTGGCTGCTGCCGGCGCTGTGGTGATGCCCCTTTCACCTCCTTTTTTTATGTTTAAAGGCCGAACACCCCACCAGATCACCATGCACGATCTGGTGGCGGCCTATGTGGACCGGGTGCTGGCCCTGCTGGGACGGCCGTTGTCCGAGACTTGGGAGGATGTGCGCTGAGGTGCTTTATGGCTTTCGGTTTTAGGTTTGAATGGTTTTTTATGCGTATCGCCGGTTTTCAGAAATTATCCAAAGAACAAGGTGACATATGACAACCAACCTTTTCAAAGAGGCTCTGGAGAAGGGGGGGCGGTGCGAACGGCTGAGGCGTGACGAAGTGTTTGCCCTGGCCCGGGAGATAACCCCTGACCGGCTGCACGCAGTGGGCCGGGCGGCCCTTGCCAACCGTCGCAAACGCTTTGAAGACAAGGCGACCTATGTGTTCAATCTGCAGATCAACCCGGCCAATATCTGCGGGGCCGGATGCACCTTTTGCAACTATGCGGCGTCAAAAAACGATCCGCATGCCTATGTGCTCGGTGAAGAGGAGATTTTGGCCCGGGTGGCGCAACTGCAGCCCACCGAAGCCCACATCGTGGGCGGGTTGAACCAGGTGTGGCCATATGAACGCAACCTGGAGTTGGTGCGCCGGTTGCGCCAGACGTATCCCGATCTGCACATCAAGGCCTATACGGCGGTGGAGATCGCCTATTTTGCCAAAACCAGCCGTAAAAGTGAATTGCAAGTTCTGGAAGAACTTAAGGCCGCGGGCATGAATGCCATGCCCGGCGGCGGCGCTGAGATCTTTTCGGAGCGACTCTATCAGCAGCATTGGAAGAACAAAATCGGCCCCAAAGAGTGGGTCCGCATCCACCAACTCGCTCACGGCCTGGGTGTTTCCACCAACGCCACCATGCTTTTCGGTTTTGGCGATACCTGGACCGAACGGGTGGAGCATATGCTCACCCTGCGGGACGCCCAGGACCGTTCCAAGGGATTTGCCTGTTTTATTCCCCTGGCTTTTCAGCCCGGCAGGGGTAAATTCGACACCCATGGGCCGACACCCCTGGAGACCCTGGCCGTTCTGGCTGTCTCCCGCCTGGTCCTGGACAATATCGACCATCTCAAGTCCTATTGGCCCATGACCGGGCTTGAGGTCGCCGCCGCCGGTTTAAGCTGGGGCGCCGACGACATGGACGGCACCATTTCCGAAGAGAAGATCGCCCATCTGGCAGGTGCCGTGACACCCAAGGGCCTGGCTTGCGAAAAAATGAAAGAAACCATTCAAATGGCCGGGTTTGTGCCCGTAGAGCGGGACGGCCGCTTCAAAGGAGTACCTATACCATGACTGGCATGCATCCCATCGCCATGATTCCATATGTCAATATGGCCCCTTTCCAGGAGATGGGACCCCCGCCGGGTTGCGCTTTTGTCAATTGCCTGCCCAGGGAGAGTATTCAGGCTCTGAAAGAAAAACGGGTCTGGGCCGCTGCGGTGCCTGTGGGCGGATTGGCCGCCCTTGGAGAAGATATCCGCTTTGCGGGGCGCTTCGGCATTGCCGTCAAAGAGCGCGTCATGAGCGTCCTGTTTTTTTCCGATCGCCCCTTTGAACAGTTTCGCCGCCCCCTGACCATCGGACTCACCGGCGAGTCAGCCTCCAGCGTTCGTCTGCTTTACCTTTTGCTGGGCTACCAGCACGGGTTCGAAGCCGTTCCCTACCTGGTCCGTCAAGACCGGAGCGCCAATGGTTATTTGGTGATCGGCGACCGTGCCTTGCGTTGGGCCCGCGAGTATGAATTGAACGGAGCCGCCCGGGGTTATCCCCATGTTATGGATCTGGCCGCCCAATGGCACGTTTTTTTTCAATTGCCTTTTGTTTTTGCCCGATGGGTGATCCATAAGGAGGCTCCCCAAAGCGTCAAGGGTGCTTTACAAAATTGGTTGGCCTCTTTTGCCGCCCGGGAGTCCGATCTGATTCAACAGGCGGCGCCCAAGGCGGCCGCCCGGCTCGATTTGCCTTTGGGCTATACTCTGGACTACTTAAAGGTTATTCGAAGATGCCTGACCGAAAAAGACGAGGCCGGACAGCAGCGTTTCCAGGAAGAACTTAAAACCTATGGCAGCGGCGTGCTGTTTGAAACGTCGAAGGCCGCCGACCCGGTGGTTCTGCCCAAGGATGGCATGCGATGAACCCTTCTGAGCATATAACTTGTAAAAAAAATCCGCGTCTTG
>JBFFHG010000547.1:0-3721 GCA_041557055.1 Desulfosarcinaceae bacterium | reverse complement strand
GGCCAGGGATCTGTCTTTGTTTATCACCGGACGGATGTACGCCCGTGAAAAAATCCCTCACCCCACGCGGCAGTTGGTGACCGTGGCCGCCCTGACGGCGCTGGATCGTCCGGATGAACTCAAGCTGCATATCCATGCGGCCTTGAATGTGGGCTGCGTGCCGCAGGATATTGCTGAGGTGATTTTTCAAACGGCTGTCTATGCCGGGGTGCCGGCCACCAATACGGCCCTGAAGGCATTGCGGTCGGTACTGAAAGAAAAAGGCCTATGGCCGCTGATGAGCGAGGAGTAGAGAAAATGAGGCCTTATTTTGAAAAGATGCCCGCTCTGGGCAGCGCCCTGAGCGAAAGTATGATCAACAGCGCCGGCGACAACCATGTGCAGATCCGTGAAGTGGAAGATCAGATCGCGGGCCAGATTGAAAAGCTCAAGCAGGTCGGTTTCCCGGAAGAGAAAATCAATGCCCGGGGCCAAATGACGATCTGGCAGCGGTTGCGCTACCTGGTGGACCCGGGCACGTGGGTGCCGTTGCACACCCTTTATAATCCCGAAAACAACGCCGAAGGCCATACCAACGTGTTCGACGGCCTGGGCAGAATTGCCGGCAAATGGGCCGTGATCATCGGCTTTGACAACAAAACCATGGCCGGCGCCTGGATTCCCGGTCAAAGCGAGAATATTCTCCGCGTGACCGATCTGTCCAAACGGTTGAACATCCCCCTGGTTTGGCTGGTCAACTGCAGCGGGGTACGGCTTACCGAACAGGAAAAATTTTACGCCAACCGGCGCGGGTCGGGCACGCCCTTCTTCCGCCATGCCGAACTCAACCAGAACGGCATCCCGGTATTGGCCGGTATCTACGGCACCAATCCGGCCGGCGGCGGCTACCAGGGCATCAGCCCCACCGTGCTGTTCGCCCACAAGGACTGCAATATTGCCGTGGGCGGCGGCGGGATTTTAAGCGGCATGTCTCCCAAGGGAGAGTTCGATGTCCAGGGCGCCGAACAGTTGATTGGCGCGGCCAAACAATTTAAGGCCAAACCCCCCGGATCGGTCTCCGTCCATTATGATGAAACCGGTTTTTTCCGCCATGTCTATGAGAGCGAAGATGCCGTTCTGGATGGAATCAAAGACTACATGAAGGACATGCCGGCCTACGCGCCCAAGTTCTTCCGGGTGGCCCCGCCCAAGGCGCCGGCCTACCCGGCCGAGGACTTGTACCACTTGTTGCCGTTCAATCAGAAACGGGCCTATAACTTTGAACAGATACTGGCCCGGTTGGTGGACGGCAGCGAACACATGGAGTTTCATCCGGATAAGGGGCCCGAGATCTACACCGGTTTATGCAAGCTTGACGGCTACCTGGTGGGCGTCATCGGCAACC
Organism: Desulfosarcinaceae bacterium; assembly: GCA_041557055.1. Lineage (GTDB taxonomy): Bacteria > Desulfobacterota > Desulfobacteria > Desulfobacterales > Desulfosarcinaceae > JARRKU01. The sequence continues at coordinate 2,337 of JBFFHG010000547.1, read as the reverse complement.
GTCAGGGCTTTTTGAAGCCGGACTACCCCGAGTATGCCGATTACCCCGGGATCGGCGGCAAGCTCTACCGCCAGGGACTGATCAAGATGAACGAATTCGTGACCCTGTGCGGCCGCGACCGCATCCCCATCATTTGGTTTCAGGACACGTCCGGTATCGACGTGGGGGATATCGCCGAAAAGGCCGAATTGCTGGGATTGGGGCAAAGTCTGATCTACTCCATCCAGCAAACCGATGTGCCCCAGATGCTGGTCGTGCTGCGCAAAGGGACCGCCGCCGCCCATTACGTCATGGGCGGTCCAACAGCCAATCGCCAAAACGCCTTTACCCTGGGCACGGCCTGCACTGAAATCTACGTCATGCACGGCGAGACCGCGGCAGCGGCCACCTATTCACGCCGACTGGTCAAGGAGAAGAGCGCCGGTAACGACCTGCAACCGGTCGTCGATAAAATGAACGCCATGGCCCAGGCCTATTATGATAATTCACGGCCTCTGTTTTGCACTCAAAAAGGCATGGTGGACGAAATCGCGCGCTTGGGCGCGATTCGAAACTATTTGACTGCCTTTGCCGGTGCAGCGTACCAGAACCCCAAATCGATCTGCCCGCAGCACCAGATGATTCTGCCGCGGGTGATTAAGGGATAAATTTCGGATTCAACCCGTAGCGACTTCCAAAGGCTGCGGGCGACCCGATCAACCAAACGCATTGTGTTACAACAGGGAGGAACCAGCGTGGAGAGTATCCAATTTATTATCGACAGAGATCCCAATGAAAAAGAGTTTCATCAGGCAGCCGCGGAAGTGATCGAGTCTGTCAAGCCGGTATTGGAGCAGAATCCACTTTACCGCCAGGAAAAAATTCTTGAACGCATTGTGGAGCCGGAGCGGGTGATCCTGTTTCGGGTGCCCTGGGTGGACGACCAGGGCCAGGTGCAGGTCAACCGGGGTTTCCGGATCGAGATGAACAGCGCCATCGGGCCCTACAAAGGCGGGCTGCGCTTTCACCCCTCGGTCAATCTCGGAATCCTCAAATTCCTGGCTTTTGAGCAGGTATTCAAAAACGCCCTGACCACCCTGCCCATGGGCGGCGGCAAAGGCGGTTCCGATTTTGATCCCAAAGGCAAGTCGGACAACGAAGTCATGCGCTTTTGCCAAAGCTTCATGGCTGAACTGTTCCGTCACATCGGCCCCAACACCGATGTTCCGGCCGGTGATATCGGTGTGGGCGCCCGGGAAATCGGCTATCTTTTCGGCATGTACAAAAAACTGGCCAACGAATTCACCGGCGTACTGACCGGCAAAAGCCTCAACTGGGGCGGCAGCCTGATCCGGCCCGAAGCCACCGGCTACGGCTCGGTCTATTTTGCGGCTGAAATGCTGGCCACCCGCAATGACAGTCTGGAGGGCAAAACCTGCCTGGTTTCCGGCTCGGGCAACGTGGCCCAGTACACCGCCCAAAAACTGATCGAACTGGGCGCCAAAGTGGTGACCCTGTCCGACTCTTTGGGGGTGATTTACGACGAAAGCGGAATCGACCGTAAAAAGCTCGAATTTGTCATGACCCTTAAAAATGTGCGTCGTGGCAGAATCAAGGAATATACCGAAAAATACCCCCAGGCCGTCTATACTCCGGTGGCCCCCCAGGCCGACCACAATCCGCTCTGGAATTACAAAGCCGACTGCGCTTTCCCCAGCGCGACCCAGAACGAAATCAACGCCGCGGATGCCCGGAACATGGTCAAAAACGGGGTTATCCTGGTCAGCGAAGGCGCCAACATGCCCACCGTGCCCCAGGGCGTGGACATTTTTCTCGACAGCAAACTGCTCTACGGTCCCGGAAAAGCGGCCAACGCCGGCGGCGTTTCCGTCTCCGGACTGGAAATGACCAAGAACAGCATGCGCCTGGCCTGGAGCCGGGAGGAAGTCGATCAAAAACTGCGCGGCATAATGAAAAATATCCACCGGAATTGCGCCGAAACCGCGGCTGCCTATGGAGTCCCGGGCAACTACGTGGCCGGAGCCAACATTGCCGGCTTTATCAAAGTGGTCAATGCGATGATCGATCAAGGGGTCGTGTAACCCTAACGCTGCAAAAGACGGAGGACGAAAGAGCCAAGACGCCGAGGGTGACGCCGTAATGCTCTGCTGCGAACCCTTGGCGACGCGGGATCTTACGGCCTCCGTCTTTCCCGCACCGGTATGACGGCGCCCCATGGTTTAATCTGTGATCTTTTTAAATCGAGAAATTGTAGAAAAGACATCAATGCCGGTGTCCGACTGTCTTGAACCGAGTAGCGCACCTTGTCACGGTTGGATGCGGTTACCACCTTGGCTG
>JBFFHG010000546.1:0-3724 GCA_041557055.1 Desulfosarcinaceae bacterium | reverse complement strand
GGGTCACGCGCCCGCTCTGGGTTTGGTATTCGATCCGGCAGCCGTGGCCTTCATATTGCGGGTCGATGGCGGTCGCCACTTTCGGGGCAACGGCTGCGCCCGGACGGTATTCAAAGAGGGCCGGCTGGTCCGGGGGAAGATGAATTCCGTGGTAAAAACCGCACATGCCATCGATAAACTGGCATTTTTGCAGCATGGCCAGCATCTCGAATTCCATTTGCGGCGCTTTGCCGATCAGGGCCGCGATCTCCTCCAGGCAAAGCTCTCTGGGCAACACGACCCGTGAAACCCCGAATTGCTTGAAAAACCGGACGGCCGAGCTGTTGAACGCACCGGCCATGATGGAGAGATGCCGCTTTAATGATGGGTGCCGGCCTTGCAGGGTGTACAGCAGGGCCGGTTCCGCAACCAGAAGGTGGGTTCCGCCGGCATCTTCCCATAGATTGATCAGATCCAGGACTTGCACCTGCTGGAGGTGGGAATAACGGGCATTGAGGGTCAGGGCGATCTTACAGTGACGATCGGCGGCGAATCGGGCCAGACGATAAAGCTCACTGCGGCTGGTGACATGGGACAACCGCCCTTGCCGCCGGCTGATCAGATCCGCCTCTCCAAAAAGCCCGGCCCACTCATCGAACATCGCCCCGCAGTATAATTCATCGGCCCCCGCAGCAATGACGCGCTCGGCCTCATCCATTGATGAAACCGGCGCAACCACCTGTATGCCTGCCAGCGCCCTGTTCATATCCCGGCATCCATCCGAACAGCCTCCCGCAATTGATCAAATGAGGGTGCCAACCCCTGGCGGACCAGGGCATGGGCGGCTGCAAGGGAAACTTTCAGGTTCTCCTGGCGCAGCCCATGGATGCTTGCAGCCCATGGGTTGCCTTTGGCATGTTCTTCCAGCAATGTAAACAATGTTCCGGCCACGGCATGGTCCACATCATGGAGGATCTTCTTGAGGTGCTGATAAGCGTCCCGGCACTCCGGGTTCAACCTGGCGTTGGCGATCATCGGCGGCAGACGGCAGACGGCATGCATGGAGGTCGGTCCCAACGGACTCAAAGCCGCCGTCAACGCCTGGTAAAAGGCTTCGACCCCTTTTTCAAGCAAGGCAAGCTGTTGGGGGCCGGCAAGGGGTTTCAGCGCTCTTGAATCGAGACCCTCCCGGTGAAACACCGAACCGGGCATGGCATCCATGCGGTTGATCGCCGACCGGTAGTTGAGCAGGCCGTGCTGATGCAGGATGCCTGCAAAACGTCGTATTCCCTGGAGGGTGGCATGGGGATGAAACAACAGAACACCGGCGCCGACCTCGGCATGGCGGCGGCGAATATGGGTCACCAGGTCCCAGGGGGCGCCGGTCCAGGGACGGCCCCAGCGCTTGAAGTCTTGGGGGTTATCCGATTCGATACCGATGAAGACATAGCTGAGGCCGTTGGCGCTCAGCAGATCGATGATTTCGGCATTCAATGAATCGGGCCTGACCTGAATACTGAAAGAGATTTGGAGCCCGCGCCGTCCCAGCTCCCCGGCGAACCGGCGGGCGCGTTGGGTTGCCAGGGCGTTGGGGCCTAAAAAATCTTCATCGATAAAATTGAAGGCGCGGGCGCCGTGGGTCCGGTTGAGTTGGGCGATCTCCGCCACAATATGTTCCATGGACCGACCGCGCCAATGGCTGCGCTGGATGCTTCGGGCTTCCGGAGAGGAGCAGTACCGGCAGGCCCCCAGGCAGCCTCGGGACCCCTGAATATTGAAAGCGCCTTGCGTGCTTTTGATTTGATCCGCAAAAGGACGGAGAGGGAACGACAAAGAATCCAGATCAACCACCGGGGCGGCGGCCAGAACCTGCGCCGGCATCGGGCCGCGGCCGCCCTCGGCGCAACGGTGCTCGAACCACGCCGCCTTCACTTGTTCCAAGGCGTTTTCACCCTCGAAACGCACCAGGTGAAAATCGTCCGGAAGCAACGCCAGGGCCCGGTCCGGTTCATGGCTGATAAAATTGCCGCCGGCCAGCCAGCAGACCTTTCGGCCGGCCAACCTCATGCGGCATTCATCGTAAATGGCTCTGACAGATGCCAGTTCCTGAGCGGTCATGATTGAAAAGCCGATGGCGTCAGGCCAGAAGGAAACCGCCCGGCGGGCCAGCCGGATATCGCCCGCGGATTCCAGAAGGGCGTCCATGAGCAATACGGCCTCATTTTTGCTCCGGCGCGAGGCGCCTAAACAGGCCAGCCCCAGAGGTTCCTGAATTTCCGGATCATAGTAGGGACTGTGATGGCGCGGACGGATGAAAACCCAACGAAAAACGCCCATCATTCCAACCGCTGCAGCGCGTCCCTGGCAAAACGGCTGCCCAGGTTGGCGGCTTTACGATAATGGCCCACGGCCTTTGTCAGGTCTTGGGGAACCCCCCGGCCGGTTTCATAGCAGTACCCGAGATTGCCGATGGCGCCCGCATGGCCTTTGGCGGCGGCCTTGCGATACCATTGCACGGCCGCTGCATTGTCCCTCTTTTCTTCGCAAATCAGCCCCAGGCTGTTCATGGCGCTGGCGCTGCCTTTGGCCGCCGCCTTCTCATACCAGAGGATCGCCTGGACGCGATCTTTTGCCACGCCGTTACCGTTTTCATACAACCGGCCCAAATTGGCCATGGCGCCCGCATGCCCCTTGTCCGCTGCCTGGCGATACCACTTGGCGGCCCCGCCCGGACTCTCGGTAACCCCCTGTCCGGTTTCGTAGATCACCCCCAGGTTGTTCATGGCATCCCCGTCGCCCTGGTCGGCGGCCTTGCGGTACCACTGGATGGCCTGGGCGCTGTCCCGGGAAACGCCCTTTCCCCGGGCATACATCACCCCCAGGTTGTACATGGCCGTGGCGTGGCCCTTTTCAGCGGCCCGGCGGTACCATTCGGCGGCGCGCAGATAATCTTTGGGCACCCCTTCGCCATGCTCATACATGGTTGCGATGCTGCTCATCGCTGCCGAGTGCCCCTTGTCCGCCGCTTTGCGATACCACGCCATGGCTTTGGCAAAATCTTTGGGACCGCTCTTGAGATAAAGCCCGCGGGCCTTGAGATACATGGCTTCAGGTGTCAGGCGCCCACCCGTCGCCTTTGGCTTGATCGGCTGGCGGCCCCCTTGATCCTTCTGGGGTGCCCGGGGCAATACAACCGATTTGTTTTCCCGGGTTCCGGGCGGCTTTGCAGCCGGTTCAACCTCCCGGACCTGGGGAATCACTTTGGGTTTGTAAACCTTGCCATAGCGTTTGAGAAGCGCTGCATTGGTATCATAAAACGCCGTGTACTTGGGCTTGATGTCCAATTGGGAAAGGGGTTTGAGAACATTGACGGCTTTTTCATACTCCCCCTCCAGGCTGTCAAACCAAGCCGCATTGAAGGCCGCCACGGCAGCATCTTTCTTTTGACTGAAAGCAGCCATGGCCAGCGCCCTGGCTTCTGCACAGCGGCCTGCACGCTCCAGCACAACCCCCAGATTGATTTGGGCGGGTAAATAATCCGGCTTGATCAGCCTGAGCAGTTCAAGCTCGAACTGGGCGACAAGGTCGTTGCCCAGATGCAGTTGGGCCAGGGCCAGGTTGTTTCTGGCATCCGGATGCAGCGGCGTCTGCAGCAATTGTTTGCGATACCGGGCAGACGCTGCGGCAAAATCGCCTTTGCCGTACAAGGCGTTACCCTGCTCGACCGTCCCCTCGCCGCCCGGCC
>JBFFHG010000545.1:0-3724 GCA_041557055.1 Desulfosarcinaceae bacterium | reverse complement strand
GGTCGTTGCGGTGGTCTATGTATTATTGGTGGGCCGGTTTGTCTACCGCGAGCTGGATATCAGGGCTTTGCCGGAAACACTTGTGAGCGTTGCCAAAGAGACCGCCAAAATTCTCTTTATTGTCGGCGCGGCGTACGCCTTTGCCTGGGTGCTGGCAAGAGAACAACTCGGATCTATCGTCACGCAGCAGATCACCGCCATAAGCACCAACCCCTATATCGTGCTGACGCTGATTGTCGGATTGTTTTTAGTGGCCGGCTGCTTTATCAATCCTTCGGCCAACATCATCATATTTGTGCCGATGCTCATGCCCCTGGTTCAAAATGTGGGCATCGACCCGATTCATTTCGGAGTGGTGGCCACCCTGTCTCTGATGATCGGGCTCATAACACCGCCGCTGGGTCTTTGCATGTTCATCATCTGCGGCATCGCAAATATTACGGTCTTGCAGTTTACCAAGGCCATCATGCCCACATTGGTGGTGTTGACCCTGGTGTTGGCGACCATGATGTATATCCCGGAAGTGGTTACATGGCTGCCGCGGATTTTGCTTGGACCTTAGCGTTGGCATCCATTTTCAAAGCTGCCGGGCCGGGTTCAAAAAGGCTCTTTTAACTTACAGTTCACGAGGAGGCGCGGAATGAAAAAAGCAATGATCACTTTAGCGATGTTGGCCCTGACGATCACGACCGGTGCCCCGGCTGCAATGGCCAAAAATTATGAGATGGGAATCTCCCATTTGGGACAGGTCGGCGATGTGCTTGATTCGGGCGCCAAAAAATGGGGGGAACTGATCGAAAAAAAGAGTGGCGGAAAAATCAAGGTGAAATACTACCCCGCCGAGCAGATGGGCAAGGAAGCGGATATTGTCACCGCCATGCAGATGGGCAGTGTGGAAGCCTCCATTCTCGGACCCACCATTTATAAGCAGGCCGCTCCCGAGTATAATATCTGGAGCGCCTACTATTTGTTTTCCGATTCAAAACAGGCCATGGCCCTTCAGGATACCAAGGTGGGTGAGAAGTGCCGCGCAGCCGTTCTTAAAAACAAAAGTATCCGCATCGTGGGTTATGGCATGCGCGGTCCGCGACACATAACCTCCAACCGCCCCATTCGAACCCCCGCTGATTGCAAAAAACTGAAGATTCGCGTCCCTTTGCAGCCGATTTATGTGGCTTCCTGGAAAAAAATGGGGGCGGTCCCCACGCCCATATCCTTTGGTGAAGTCTACACGTCGTTGAAGATGGGTGTTGTGGACGCTCAGGAAAACCCGCTGATGCTGATCGACAGCGCCCATTTTGATGAGGTCCAAAAATACGTCAACCTCACCGCCCATCAATACTCTTTCTACACCTACTCGGTCAGCGAGGCTTGGTTCAAAACCCTTCCGCAAGACCTCCGCAAGGTGGTTGTCGACGCCGGTAAAGAGGCCGGTGAATATCACACCCATCTTCAGGAAAACATTGAAAACAGCTTGAGGGTCAAACTGGAGAAAAAAGGCATGCAGTTTATTGAAGCCGACCGAAAAGCCTTCCAGGATTTTCTCAAGGATATTCCCAAGCAGTTTGAATCCACATGGGTGCCCGGTCTATATGAGAATATTCAGACCGAGATTGCCAAACTGAAGTAACCCTCTCTGCTTGCCCCTCGTCAGGGTGCCGGGCGCAACTTGCCTGATGAGGAGGGGCAATCCTCAAGGTTCGCGCAAAAACAGATTCACATTTTTGCGCGAACCCATAACCGGAATAGGAGATCTTATCGTGCAACCTAAGGAGATATTCAAGCTTGCAATGGCCGGGCAGGAAGTGCCGCGGGTGCCGTACATCGAGACATCGATTGCATTCAAGCTTTCGGAAACGGTCCTGGAAAGAAAATTGAAACCCGTGGAGATCCCCCAACTGGGACTAAAGGCCCGCAATGTAGAAGACGAGAAAGAATTGTCCCGCCTGCTGGGGCGGGATGAAATCAGTTTCAGGTTCACGGCCCCCACCTTCTGTGAAAAGTTGGTCGGCGCTGACGGCCAGGTCTTCCCCGGAGAGGGCTATATCAACAGCATGGATGCTTTCAAAAAGCACTTTCACCTGCCGGACCCCGACAATGACGAGTTGTATGAACCCCTTAGAACATACGTGGAAGGAAAGGAAGAATTCCCGGTCGTTTTTTCGACCCGGTTAGGCTTTTTATCCGCCTTTATGTCCATTGGGTTCGAGGCCTTGATGATCTCCATGTACGAAAACCAGGAATTGGTGGATGCGGTGATGAACGCCTATGTGGAGTGGTCCGCCAAGGTCATCCGGCGCGTCATCGACATGGGGGTCGATTGCATCAAAACCACTGACGATTTCGCTTTTAATACCGGCCCCTTCATGTCCCCGGCAATGTTCAAAAAATGGGTCGTCCCCTACCATGAGCGGGCTTATAAAGAGATCAGCGTCCCCTGGATACTGCACACGGACGGCAAAGTGGACGCTCTCCTGGAAGATATTTTCGCCATGGGCTTCAATGCCCTGCACCCCATTGATCCCAATTGTTATGACATCAGGGAATTCAAGCGCAAACACGGCAATCAAACCGTGATCATCGGCAATGTCAATCTTAATAACCTGGGCATGGGGACGCCTGAATCCGTTGCCAAGGAGACCAAGGATCTGATTCGTGATTTAGGACCCGGATACGGATGGTGCATTTCAGCCAGCAACTCCGTACCCGATTACGTAAAACCCGAAAACTTGTTATCCATGGCGCAGACCATTCGCAAACACGGGCGTTATCCCATTGATTGGGCTTAGACACGATGCAGATGCCAACCGGTTCCCGACAGTAAGGAGAATGAAAAAATGTCCAATTTGGATCAAATAAAAGACGCAACCATCGCAGGTCAAAGAAAAAGCATTGAAGCAGTTATCAACCAGACGCTTGCCGCTGCATATACTCCGGAGGATATCATCCAGAACGGCTTCATCCCGGCCATGAACACTGTGGGAAAACGCTTTCAGTCAGGCGAACTGTATATTCCGGAAATGCTTATGGCCGCCCAGACAATGGCCATGGGATTGGAGGTGCTCAAGCCTTTGATGGTGGGCAAAGAGATGGCGCCCGTTGCCACTGTCGTGCTGGGTACGGTCCAGGGCGACATGCATGATATCGGGAAAAACCTGGTGCGCATCATGATGGAAAGCGCAGGCTTTCAGGTGATCGACCTGGGCATTGACGTGTCTCCGGAAAAATTTGTGACCGCGGTAAAGGAACACAAACCGCAAATCGTCGCCCTGTCCGCCCTTTTGACCACCACCATGCCGGCCATGCAAATCACCATTGAAGCGCTGAAGGCGGCCCGGCTGGAAGCGTTACCCTATGTATTGGTAGGCGGAGCGCCGGTGAGCGCCGCCTTTGCCGAGGATATCGGCGCTGACGGCTATGCCGCCAACGCCGCTGAGGCGGTAGACAAAATCATGCCCATTTTTCAATAGGCATACAGAACAAAAGTCTATCTGAAAACGGCTTCTTCAGCTATATTTTCCACATCATTTACACCACGCCCTGGTCGATCATGGCGTCGGCCACCTTGACAAAGCCGGCGATATTGGCGCCGTTGACATAGTTGCCCGGCGTGCCGTACTGCGCGGCCGCGTCCAGGCAGGTCTTGTGGATGCTCTTCATGATCATCTTGAGCCGGTTGTCCACCTCTTCGCGGCTCCAGGCCAGGCGCATGCTGTTCTGGGTC
>JBFFHG010000544.1:0-3726 GCA_041557055.1 Desulfosarcinaceae bacterium | reverse complement strand
TGGTACAGAAGATCAAAACCGGCAAGACCGTCATGGTGACCGGCAATCCCTTTTTTGACGATCAGCAGAATATCGATCTGGTGGTCACAAATGTAAGGGATGTGTCCGAACTGCATCGCCTGCAGCAGAGGCTGGAGACTGTGGAAAAACAGCGCCACGAGGCTGAAGTGGAGCTGCGCCAGTTGCGCGGCACCTTGCGCCGGGGGGACCAGATCGTGATGCGCTCCAAAAAGATGCAGGCGTTGTGCACGACCGCTTTGCGCCTCTCCCATGTGGAATCCACGGTGCTCATCCAGGGGGCCTCGGGGGTGGGCAAGGAGATCTTCGCCGATCTGATTCACTATAACGGACCGCGCCGTGACGGCCCCTTCATCAAGATCAATTGCGCCGCTTTCCCGGATCAGTTGCTGGACTCCGAGCTGTTCGGCTATTCGGCAGGCGCTTTTACCGGCGCACGTAAAAATGGCAAGGCCGGACTTTTCGAGGCGGCTCAGGGCGGCTCGCTTTTTCTGGACGAGTTTGGCGAGATGCCCCTTCCACTGCAGGTCAAACTGCTGCGGGTTCTCCAGGAGCGCGAAATTTACCGCATCGGCGACACCACGCCAATCAAAGTGGATGTGCGCATCATTGCGGCCACCAACCGGGACCTGGAGCAGATGGTGGCTGAGAAAAAGCTTCGCAAAGACCTTTTTTTCCGCATTAATGTGGTCAACCTTGTGGTTCCCCCCCTGCGGGAGCGACCCGAGGACATTTTGCCTTTGATCTACTATTTTCTGGAGAGATACAACCGCCAGTACCGCCAGAGCAAACAGGTCGACCAGTCGGTGATCGGCCAGCTTTTGGCGTACGACTGGCCCGGCAACGTGCGTGAACTTGAAAATCTCATCGAGCAGTTGGTTGTCATTACCCCTGGTGAGATCATCACCACCGGCAGCCTGCCGGAACGCTGGGGCGGCGGCACGGGCTGCAGTCCCCTGTCCGCCATTGGCCGGCGTTCTTTGGGAGAGATCATTGGGGAGGTGGAAAACACGCTGCTCACCCAGGTGATGCAGCGCTACAAGACCACCCGTGAAGCTGCCAGGGTGCTCAAGGTCAATCAATCCACCATTGTGCGGAAACTCAACCGTTACAAGATCAAGGTGTGAGCCTGCCAGGGGGCCAGGCAATTGTGCATCATGGGATGCGGTTTTGCATCAATGCCGCCCAAGCGCCTTTGGTGCCGCCGCCAATTTTTATAGCAGCCCAGCCTTTGATGCCGAATTGCATCCAAGCCCTCTGTAAAATCGTCCCAGACGCCGCGTTTTCCGCACCGCATCTTTCCTCCATGCGGTTGCCGGAAAATTTTTATTATGCCTATCTGCTTGTTTTTATGTTTCATTCCGTTTTCCTGCCAATTTTTCTTGCTCTTAAAAAGAGCGAACCTCGCAATGGCACACTTTTTGTTTAAGATCTTACCGGATCATATTCCAAAACAGCGGAAAGGAACACAAGCGATGACTGATTGGAACGCATATTACAACGCCCGTCAGATGGACCTCAAGGCCGCGGCCGCCCTGGTCAAGTCCGGCGACCGCGTGGTGGCCGCCCACGCCTGCGGGTCCCCGGAACCCCTGTTGGATGCCCTGGTGGAACGGGCCGGCGAGCTGTCGCGGGTGGAGATCGTGCACATGGTCTCCATGGGGAAAAGCGCCTATTGCCGCCCCGAATACACCTCGTCCTTCCGCCACAATTCGCTTTTCGCCGGCGCAAGCACGCGGGAGGCCGTCCGCGCGGGCCGGGCCGATTATACCCCCTGTTTTTTTTCGGAGATTCCCTGGCTTTTCCGGGATCGGATGCTACCGGTGGATGTGGCCCTGATCACGGTCTCTCCACCGGACAAGGTCGGCAATGTCTCCCTGGGGGTTTCGGTGGATTATACCCGCCAGGCGGCCCTGAGCGCCAAGCGGGTGATCGCCGAGGTCACCCCTCATATGCCCCGCACATTGGGCAACGCTGCTTTGCACGTTACCCAGATCGATCATTTCGTGCCCAGCGACAGGCCCATCATCGAGATGCAGCCGCCGGTCATCGGGCCTGTGGAAAAGGCCATCGGCACCCAGGTGGCCAGGTTGATCAGGGACGGGGACTGTCTGCAACTGGGCATCGGCGCCATCCCCGACGCGACCTTGTCTTGTCTCAAGGAGAAGAACGACCTGGGCATCCATTCGGAGATGATCTCCGATGGGGTCAGGGAACTGGTTGAGCTGGGGGTGATCAACGGCCATTGCAAAAACCTGCATACCGATAAAATCGTCATCACTTTTGCCATGGGAACGCGTAAGTTCTACGATTGGCTGGACAACAACTCCATGATCGAATGCCATCCTGTGGACTACACCAACGATCCCGGTGTCATCGCCCGCAACGACAACATGGTGTCCATCAACTCGGCCATTGCCGTGGATCTTTTGGGGCAGGTGGCCGCCGACACCCTGGGGTCCAACCAGTTCAGCGGCGTGGGCGGTCAGGTGGATTTTGTCCGGGGCGCGCGCCGGTCCAGGGGAGGGCGCAGCATCATTGCCATGCCCGCCACGGCGGCCAAAGGCAAGGTTACGCGCATCGTGAACGCCCTGGCGGAGGGCCAGGCCATAACCACTTCGCGCAACGATGTGGACTATGTGGTCACGGAACACGGCGTCGCCCACCTGCGGGGCAAAACCGTCAACCAGCGGGCAGAGGCCCTCATGGCCATTGCCGATCCCCGTTTTCGGGAGGCGTTGCAGGTCGCCTGGCGCCAACGATAAGCCCTTTGATTTTATAGATTAACCCGATGAACGCAAGCAAAACAAGGGAGGGAGCGCATGAAACTGTATTTTTTTGAGGCGGGCATCCTGAGAAGCCAGAAACACTTTTTTACCCTCAACCAGGGGGTGGGCGAGACCTTTGATGTGCCCGTACCCTTTCTGCTCATCGACCACCCCAAAGGCAAGGTTCTCTTTGACACAGGTAACGCCTTTGAAACCATCCACGACAAAGAGAACCACTGGGGCGGCATTGTGGCGGCCTATGACCCCATCATGACCGAAGACCAGTGGTGCGTCAACGCCATCAAGCAGGCGGGTTGTTCAGCGGAAGATATCAAGTACGTCATTCTGTCCCATCTGCACCTGGATCATGCCGGCTGTGTGGGGCACTTCCCCAATGCCCGCTATATTGTCCAGCGCGATGAACTGCATTTTGCATACGTTCCCGATCCCTACATGAAAGCGGCCTATATCCGCAAAGACTTTGACAAGGATGTGAACTGGTATATCCTGGAAGGGTGGGCCGACGATCAATTCGACCTCTTCAATGACGGGGCCATCAAGATCTGCTTCACCCCGGGCCACACCCCCGGGCATCAGTCCGTACTGGTGGACCTGCCCAATAGCGGCCCCATGTTCTTTGCCGCCGATGCCTGTTATACCACTGAAAATTTGCAAAACGGCACCCTGCCCGGTCTGATGTGGAACGCGGCTGAAACAGTGCGATCGGTGAACCGCATGCGCTTTTTAGAGGACACCCTGGGGGCTAAAATCGTTACCGGCCATGATCCAACAGCATGGAAAATGTTCAAACAGGCGCCGGCCTGTTACGATTAACCCGTAAACTCACGCCCGGCGGGTGTATATCAGCCGGGCGGGCCCTGGCGATGATCCTGGGCTCAATGGGCGTGCCCGGCAAGATACACCGGCGGTTTCCCGTGGG
>JBFFHG010000543.1:0-3727 GCA_041557055.1 Desulfosarcinaceae bacterium | reverse complement strand
TCTCTGTTCCTCTGTGTCTCTGTGGCCCAACCGTACGTGCCGGACCTGAGCAGGTCGCCCAAGCTATCGTACGTTGCGGTGAAGAATCCCATCGCGGAGCGCGGTGGATCCGGCTCAGGCAGAATCCCACGGAATCGCCTCATCGGCAATCATCGTCAGGATGCCGTTATGGATGGGGTACAGTCGCTGGCCGTTTTCACTGACCACGGCGCTTTGCATCGGCTCGGTGACGGTTTCGCCCAGTTGATTGCGCAACGTCCCGTCGCGAATCGCCTGGTTCACCTGCTCGACCAGCGCCGCGTCGGCCCGCGTCAATGGTGTATGGTCGACGGGACAGCGGAACAGGGCCAGCAGTTCATCGCTTTTGGCTTCCATGGCCCGGGCCTGGGATTGCGAATGAACATGATCGTAGCCGAACAGGTGCAGAATGCCGTGTATCAAAAGCTGGTCAAAACGATTTTCCACCGGGATGCCGGCATCTTGGGCTTCCCGATGGCATGTATCCGCCGATATGACCACATCTCCGATCATCTGTGGGTTGATGCCGCCAAAGGCACCCTCGCGCATTGAAAATGATATCACATTGGTGGGACCGGTGTGCTGCAAATAGGTCTGGTTTATATCCGCAATTTGCTCATCATCGACGACAACAATCGAGAGTTCGCCGTCAGGGCAATCCAAGGCGTTTAAGATGGCCCGGGCTTTTTTCTGAATCGTCTTTGTCTTTACGGGGTGATTTGTCTGCTGATTGTCGATCTGGATTTCCATGTCTGCCTTTGCCGTTTTCTTTGGTCGGGGTGTCGCTGTACTCGATGCGGTGATGGTGAATGCCGTTGAGAATTTTGTTGAAACTCTTGGCTATAAGATGCAGATCCCTGAGGGTCAGTTCGCAATCGTCCAACTGGCCGTCGGAAAAAATTCTGTTGATCAGATGCTGAACCAGTCCCTGAATTCTCGCCGGGGTGGGGTTTTCCAAGGTGCGCGATGCCGCCTCGACAACATCGGCCAGCATCACCAGGCCGGCCTCGATGGTTTGCGGTTTAGGCCCTGGATATCGATAATCATCCGTTTTAACGGCTTCGGCGCCTTTGAGTTGTTTGGCTTTGTTGAAGAAGTAACTGATCAGGCTGGTGCCGTGGTGTTGCTGAATGGTGGCGGTAATCACCGGTCCCAGTTTATTTTTTTTGGCGATTTCAATGCCGTCTTTGATATGGGCGATGAGGATCAGGCTGGACATGGACGGCGCCAGTTTGTCATGCTTGTTTTTACCGCCGCGTTGGTTTTCAATGAAATACAACGGCTTTTTGACCTTACCGATATCGTGGTAATACCCGCATACCTTGCCCAGCAGCGGGTTGGCTCCGATCTCCGCTGCCGCAGCCTCCACCAGAGACCCCACAATTACCGAATGATGATAGGTTCCGGGGGCTTCCAGCATCAGACGTCGCAAAATCGGACGATCCAGATTGGCCAGCTCCAACAGCGTTATATCGGTGGTGTAGTGAAAGACCATCTCCAACAGCGGGGCGACGCCCACGGTGACAATTGCGCCGGCAATGCCGCCTGAAAAGGAGAGGACCCAGTCGGTGAGTAATTTTAAGCTTGAAAAATCAGAGGTATAGATATCAGCCGCCGTTGCCAGGGCAATGTTCAGCAGGCCCAACTTGACGCCGGCGGTAATGAACACTTTGCGTTCCCGGCAATGCTGCACCCAGAAAGCACCCATGGTGCTGCTGATCAGGAAGAAAATGAAGAGCTCGATCCGGTTGCCGAACAGCAGGGAGAGGCACACAGCGGCCACCAGGCTGAAGGGCAGGGCGATTTCAAACCCCAGAAAGATGCATACCAGCATGGCGCCGGCTGCCGCCGGTACGGCATAGACGATGGAGGACGATGAAATGGTAAAAGGCAACTCGGCGGTATGGATGGTGGAAAAGAAGGTCGACATTTTGGCCGTCAGGAACACCATCACGAGCATCAGCGCCATGAAGACCATGTTCCGGTTGGTGTTGGTGATCGTATGGCGCGTTGAACGAAAATAGAGCACATACACCACCAGAATACAGACCGTGATGATCAGGCCGGCCCCGATTGCGGTTGAGGTGACGTGCCGGTTTTCTGCCTGACGTTCCAGGGCCTGCAACTTGATCATTTGATCTTCGCCGATGCGTTCGCCCTCTCTTACCAGCATTTCACCGGCCTTGAATCTGTACATGATGGGCTTGACGCCCAGCAGGGCCTTTTCTTTGCGTTTTTCGGTTTCATTGCGATTGAGGGTGATGTTGGGCTGCACCATGCGCTGGCAGACGTCCACAATGAGATTGACCAGGTTGTAATTCATATCCTTGACCAGGGGTTCGGCTATGACGCGGACCATGGTTCTGGCCTGATCAGGTCCGTAGTATTGGCGCAGGGCGGTGACGGTTTTTTCCGTCTGGCTGGCCACATTGCGCATGGTGATGCCTTTGTCGCCCGCCTTGAGCAGAATCTCCTTGTTTGCCACGACGCCGTTGGCATGAATTTCATAGAGAATTTTTAAGATTCGGTCGGCAATGGTACCGGAAAAATTTTCCGCGATCAGAATTTTGTAAGCGCCCTGGCTGATCTCAATGCCCATTTGGGATTCAAAAGCCGGTTTTTGGGCCAACAGCTCATTTTCCAGATCCAGTTTCAACTCTCCGGGCGCGGTCACCTGATCCATGGTGTTTGATTCGGGCAACTGCTTTTGGGTATTGAACCGGCTTATTGTTTTTTGCATGTCGCTAAAGGCCTTGCGCATTTTTTCATTAAGCTGGCGCAGGATGCGCGGATCATGGTCATAAACCGTGAGGAGCTGATCCGCTGTTTTGCGGCGGCTGGCTTCAGTGGCGGCTCGGTCTTCCACAAAAAAGTCCTGGGGCGACTTGACATCCCGTTCGGCAATATCACCCAACTGGTATTGATGGCGGGTAACCACCAGATTGGGATAGAGCAAGACGACAAATATCGAGACGGTCATGATCAGGATGAGCCATTTGACGTTTGGATCGGCCTGAATCCGGTAGGCTTTTGTGTGTTTTTTATCGCTGCCCATAAATACTGCTTTTATTGCTCGCTGAATTTTCCGTTGTCTGAAGGTGCGGTGCCTGCTGGGTCCAGTTGCTCTTTATTTAGCATCGCCGTCTCATAAGCCTGGATGATATTTTGCACCAGCTTGTGACGGACCACATCCTCTTTACTAAAGAAAATAAATTCTATACCTTTGATATTTTTCAGTATATATTTAGCCTGGATCAAGCCTGAAGTTTTGTGGGAGGGCAGGTCGACCTGGGTGATGTCGCCGGTTATAACCGCCTTGGAGTTGAAACCGATGCGGGTCAGGAACATCTTCATCTGCTCCGAGGTCGTGTTTTGAGCTTCGTCCAGAATAATGAACGCGTCATTCAAGGTGCGGCCCCGCATGAATGCGATGGGCGCCACTTCAATTACCCCCTGATGCATCAGATTGGCCACTTTTTCAAATCGCATCATATCGTGCAGGGCGTCATACAGCGGCCTCAGGTAGGGGTCCACCTTTTCCGTCAGGTCTCCGGGGAGAAATCCGAGGGTTTCTCCGGCCTCCACAGCCGGCCGGGTCAGAACAATACGATCAACCGTGCCTTTGGACAGGGCGGCCACGGCCATGGCCATGGCCAAATAGGTTTTTCCGGTTCCGGCCGGTCCTATGCCGAAGACGATATCGTGTTGC
>JBFFHG010000542.1:0-3727 GCA_041557055.1 Desulfosarcinaceae bacterium | reverse complement strand
TTTTTCTTCGACTCGTTTGCGCTCCCGGCTTTCATTTTCAAGACGCTGGTTGGCGGCTTCCAATTGGGCGAGCTTATCTTCCAGTTTATGGATAAGCGCTTGATTGTATAATTTAAGATAGACATCTTCGTTAGGGAACGAACCGCTGGGTGGCGCCGGCCGGTTCTCTTTGAATTCGTCCAAAACCTCCCGGATGGTGGCCGTCAGATTCTCCGGCGCAACCGGTTTGACGATGAAGCGGTCAGCCCCCAGGCTCAGGGCGAACTTCTCATCTTCAGGATCGGTATATGTGGCGGTATAAAAGATAAAGGGAATCAACTTGAGCTGATTGTCCAGTTTCCACTCACGGCATAGGGCGAACCCGTCCATAAGCGGCATAAGAATATCGGCTATAATAAGGCCGGGAGGCTCCTTGCGCGCTTTTTTCAGGGCCTCGCCGCCATTGGCGGCCAATTCCACCTGGTAGCCGCTGCCGGTGAGAAGCACCTCAGCCATATAGCGGTTCTGCTCATTATCGTCCACCACAAGCACTTTGGTCATCGGATTCCCCCTCAATGTCTATAACGACGGCACCGGCCTTTCAGGAATGAAGATATTTTTTGATCTCATCCATGAAGGTCGCCGGGTTGATCGGTTTTTCCATGTACCCTGTGCAACCGGCCTCAAGGGCCTTGTCGCGATCACCGACCATGGCGTAGGAGGTCACGGCAATAATCGGAATCGCTTTAACCGGGTCTATCTGGCGCAGCCTGCGCGCCACCTCATAGCCGTCCATCAATGGCAATTGAATATCCAGCAAAATGAGCGCCGGAATCTCCCGGCACGCCATATCGATACCATCCTGTCCATTGCGCGCTGCAATAACTTGAAAACCGCTCTTTTCCAGAATAAATGTGATCAGATACAGATTTTGGTCATTGTCTTCGATAACGAGAACCTTTTGATTCATCAACCTTCTTCTCCTGCCGGTAACGTAAATTTAAAAGTGCTGCCATGGCCGAAACCTTCACTATGGGCTTTGATTTCTCCCCCCAACAGCTCCACCAGTTTCTTACAGATGGAGAGTCCCAGGCCGGTGCCTTCGAAACGACGGGACAAACCGGTTTCAATTTGATGAAACGCTCTGAACAGTTTATCCGCATCTGCCGGTGCAATTCCGATACCGGTGTCCTTTACGGTGGTGGTGACCCAACGCGCATCAGCCTCACACGTCAGTAAAATCCCCCCATTTTGCGTGAATTTTATGGCATTGTTTACCAAATTAAGTAAAATCTGCTCTACCCGCCGCCGGTCGCTGACAAGAGTGCCGACACAAGGGGCGATATGAACGCTGATCTGCAACCCCCTTTGCCGCACCATCGGTGAAACCGTGCGCACCACCTTTTCAACAGCGGCCCGCATATCGAAAGATTCGGCAGCGACATTCAACTGGCCGGCCTCGATCTTGGAAAGATCCAGGACATCATTGATCAGACTCAACAAATGGTGGGCGCTGTCCTGCACCATTGTGAGTTGTTTGAACTGCTCATCGTTCAAAGGACCCACCAGCTTCTGGATAATAATTCCGGTGAATCCGATGATCGAATTCAGGGGCGTACGCAGTTCATGGGACATGGCCGCCAGGAAGGCGGACTTGAGACGGTCGGATTCTTCGGCGCGCTCTTTGGCCACGGCCAGTTCGGCGGTGCGCTCGGCCACCTTCACTTCAAGCTGGCCATACGCCCGTCTCAAGGATTGCTGGGCTTGTTTGCGTTCGGTAATGTCCCGAATGAAAACCAAATCGGCCGGCCGCTGCAGATAGGTGGTAAAGCCGGCATTGACTTCGGCATAAACCCGCTTTCCATCTTTGCGGACAAATATGGTTTCATAAATGGAAGCCGACAGGTCTCCTGCCAAACGCTGTTCATACAACGCCTTGATTTTGGCTTTCTCATCCGGGTGAAGATAGGCGGTAAAGGGTTGATCCACAAAATCGGCCGGCTCCTGACCGGAGAGCGCCACAGCACTGGGATTGGCGAATCGGATAAGGCCATCTTGAATGATCACAATGCCGTCATTGGCCCGCTCCACCAGATTGCGGTATTTGTTTTCACTCTCGCGCAAGGCTTTCTCCACCTCTTTGCGTTCTTCGATCTCGCTTTGAATCCGGGCCATCTGCCCGGCGTTGGCCATGGCCAGACCAATGGTTTTTCCAATGGACATCAGCGTCTCTTTTTCAAAATCGGAAAGCACGTACCGGGTTTTATAAATCAAATTCATGGCCCCCAGGACCCGCTCCCGGGCCAGCAAAGGAACCGACAAAACGCTGTGCAGATCCTCGGCCAGAAGGGCTTGGCGCACTTCGGGGACCAGGCGCGTATCGGTGGACAGATCATTGCTGGACACAACTTGTCTTTGATTTACGGCCATACCTGTCAAAGATCCTTCCAGGGGCAACACAGCCGCTTTTTCCAGGGTGATCGGATCGAACCCCCGCGCGTGGAGCAATTCCAACCGCTTTTGCCGGTTGTCCATCGCAAAAATGGCCACCCCGGGGTATTGGCCGTAAGTCATCATGGAAGTGACCGCATTGCGGGCGACAGTCTGGGTATCCAAAGAGCGATAAACCGCATCGGCAATGGTGTTGATGGCCTTTAACTGCATCTGCTTGACCTGGATATCGGCCAGCATACGGTTGAAGGCATCGGCCAATTGGCCGATAGCGTCTTTACTTTCATAAATAAGGGGATGGTCGAAATCACCTCTGCCGGCCGACTTGGCCTGGCGGGCCAGACCGTGAATGGGCGCGCTGATAATTTTGGCGACGAACAAAGCCAGGGTCACGCCGACGAGCACCGCCAGCAAAGCAATCAGTAATAAACGCCGTTTGACTGACGCCATCTGCTGATAAACTTCGTCAAGGCAAAACCCGATATGCAGGGAAGCATATTGTTTACCCTCGATGACAATAGGGGCCGACGCAGCATAGAGAGCACCATCCCCGGTAAGATCGCGGGCCAACGGCGATTCCGTTGCCGGTGATTTCCCCTGAATCTGCGCGACTCTGTCGATCAGTTTTCCATCCAGGCTGTGATCATTGTGAGCCAAAATCCGATTGTCGCCGCTATCCACCACCAGCGCATACGTTACACTCTGAATGCGTCCCAATCCATCAACGAAATTATCCAGAAGATTTTTGTTATAGATCACAAAGGTATGGGACATGGAGAGCCGGGTCAAATCGGTCAAGGCATCGGCTTTATCTTCAGCCTCTTTGACCATGGTCTTTTCCATTGCCCCCATCACTTTGAAAGAGATGACGGCGGTCACAATGACCACCGGCAGCACTGAAAGCAGGATGAGCTTATACCAGAGGCTGCGGTCTTTGAAAAAAAGTCCGGACAGTCGCATCTCTTATCCACCCTGACGCGGCAAGTGTTGCCCCCTTTTTACCATGCTGTTTACCTGATGTTGCAAAAGTCCGAGAGGTTCAATAAACAGAACCCTTTTCAATCCCCTGGCCACCCTTTTTATGCACTTCAGGGTTTGCCGTCATCAACATACACATCATGCATTTCCAACATGCCTGTGGCGGAAGGCCTGAAGTTCTTCACCCGTTCGGCCATGGCATAATATTCGTCCGGTGCATATCCGAATATCATGGGCGCTTCGTTGAAAATGACATCCTGAATTTGATGATATAACGATGTCCGCAACGCATCATCCATGGTGCTTTGAGCCTTGGACA
>JBFFHG010000541.1:0-3730 GCA_041557055.1 Desulfosarcinaceae bacterium | reverse complement strand
GGGCCGGAGGACTCCAGATCCCGCGTTGCCAAGGGTTCGCAGTGGATCACCACGGCGTCACCCTCGGCGCCTTGACTCTGAAGCCCTCCGACTTTTGCAACGTCAGGGTCAAAACAAACAGGCACACTCCGATTGCTTTGGGCAAACGCAGATCATACGGGTAGAATTCATATTTCCAATGGTTACTTCTTTTAACATTTGATATCTGACAGCGCCTTGATCTCCTGCAGTTCTTCATAAGCTTATCTTGAAGATAAGAAAAAAACATAGAAAATCAATTGTCCGGAATTTTTCCAAAGCACCTTTTCTTTTCGTACGCCGATGAGAAACCATACGGAAGAACAGCTCTGCATCTGCGTTCAAATGAGATGCTGCATGACATGGTTGAGGTAATATAAAATGAGACCGGTCCCGAAAAAACATGCAAGTAATTTAAAGCACACAATAAAGGACAAAACAGATCAGCCGCGTCACACCTTTTGCGCAATCCGGCCCAAAGAAGCATTGATCCTTGAAAAACAATCAAAGCCCATGCATCAGCGCTTCCCGGCGTTAGGGGCACCGCTCCCCCTGACGGCGACACAACATGGCCTTTGGCTCATTCAGCGCACATATCAAAGCAACTGGGCCTACAATGTCCCTTTTGCCGCTGAAATATCCGGCCCTATTGATACTGAATTGCTTGAAAACGCATTTCAAAAATTAATCGCCAACCATTCTCATCTCAACTCACGGGTAACCGTCCCGGACGGGGTCCCTCACCTGGCCCCGGTATCCAAAATCGATGCCGTGCTTCACTGCGAAAAAATCTCCTCGGGCAGCCCTTCGAACGCCATCTTTGATAAAGCCCTTTGCACACCGTTTTCCCTTGAAAGCGCGCCACTGATTCGATGTCACTTTTTTTCAACCACTGCCAAAAGCCATTTTTTGCTTTTGGTGGTGCATCACATTGTCTGTGACGGCCTGTCCATCTTTCTGCTTTACAAAGAACTGATCACGATCTATGACGCCCTGGTCAGGCACCGATCCGTGGATAGCCACAATGGCCAACAACCTTTTTGGGATTTCATGTCCAAGGCGCCTGCCATGCTTTCCGGAGAGCGTGGCAAACAACTGCGGCAATTCTGGCAAGCACGTTTCAGCCAAGGCGTACCGGCAATCAACTTCCCGGTCGATCACCCCGGCACACATGCTGGTGCCATAAAGGACCGGACCGGGCGAACGGCCCATTTCGCAATTTCAAAAAGGCTTCAACGCCACGTTGGCACGCTTGGAAGTTACCTTGGAATTTCCCTATCTCCCATTTTCCTGGCCGCCTTTAAAATTCTGATACACAAATATACAGCACAAAACGAGCTTATCACCTGCATGCCCATCTCCGGGCGGCGGTGCCGTCAATCCGAAAAAGCCATCGGTTATTTTGCCAATACCGTCGCCATTCGTGAAAAAGTCATGGGCGACATGACGGCCGAAGCCCTGATCCTGAATCTGAAGAACACAATTTCGTCATCCGTCACCCATGGCGCATATCCCTTTCCTTTGCTCATCCGGGATCTTCGCCGTATCCATGGAAAAGAGGTCGGCAATGCGTTCGGAATCGCTTTTGTCTTTCACAATTATTTCAAACGGCAAAATTTTCCCTTGAAGCGGCAGCGTTATCAGCATCATTGGCAGGAAGTCTGTTTCAAACCGCGCTACGATATTCGACAATCCGGGGAGTTTGACCTGACCCTGGAGGTGATAGCATTGGGAAACAAGACAAGCGTATGTCTGAAATACGATCAGGATCTGTTCGAAGCGCAAACAATGAACCGGTTATTCAGGCATTACAAGATGATCCTGAACACGATAACATCAAATCCGGCGATCCCGGTGGCCGAAATCGATCTACTTTCAGATGATGAAACAGATACCCTGTTATACAAATGGAATCATACCCAATCTGCGTTTTCCCGGGACACCTTGATCCACCAGCTTTTTGAACGCCAGGCGCACAGGTGCCCCCAGCAGACGGCCCTAACCAATGGAAGCGATCAATTGAGCTACCGACAACTCAATGCGCAGGCCAATCAGTTGGCTCATTTTTTGAGATATCAGGGGTTAAAACCCGGTGAACCTGTAGCGATCACCATCTCCCGATGTTTTGAAATGGTTGCTGGTGTCTTGGGAATTCTGAAAGCCGGCGGCATTTATGTACCGCTGGAACCTTTTCTGCCGGATGCCCGTATCCTGCATGTCATCCGGGACATGGGCATTTCATGGGTGGCAACGGATCATAAAATCGCCCCCCGGCTCGTATCCATTGCCAAAGAGGCGCCCGGCATAAAAGTGATCTGCTGCCTGGACAGGGATATGGATGGGCCGTTGAAAGAATCTCGCAAAAATAGCGTCAGCCTCCACGGCCCCGGGACGCTGCGCCATTTTCCGGTCTGGGACCCCTCTCCGGTGTCCAAGGCCGGCGATCTTGCCTATGTGATATTCACATCGGGATCAACCGGCCTTCCCAAGGGGGTCATGGTTCAGCATCGACCGGTCATCAACTTGATCGAATGGGTCAACGGCACCTTTCAGGTCAATCCCGAAGACAAACTCCTTTTCATCACCTCCCTGGGATTCGATCTGTCCGTTTACGACATATTCGGAACGCTTGCGGCCGGCGGCACCATACGCATTGCAAACGAAATGGAGATCCGCGATCCGGAAAAACTGAAGGATATCATTGAGCATGAACAGATCACTTTCTGGGACTCGGCACCCGCTGCATTGCAAAACGTGCTCCCCCTTCTTTGCGAAATCGAGCCGGACCCATCGTCGTCGAAAATGCGGCTTTTTTTCCTGAGCGGGGATTATATCCCCGTGCCAATGCCGGACAAACTGCGTAAAGCCTTCCCCGGCGCGCAAGTTATCAGCTTAGGGGGGGCGACCGAAGCCACGATCTGGTCCAACCACTATACGATTCGACAGGTCAATCCCGCCTGGCCGACCATCCCCTATGGCAAGCCGATTCAAAACGCGCGCTATTATGTACTCAATGAGCAGTTAAAGCCCTGCCCTATCGGAGTCCCCGGCGATCTTTATATCGGCGGCGAATGCCTGGCAGCGGGATACATAAATGATCCCCGCCTAACCGAGCGCAAATTCATCGCCGATCCGTTTCAACCCCATGGACGCATATATCACACAGGCGATCTTGCGCGGTGGCGTGGAGACGGCAATCTGGAGTTCCTTGGTCGAAGAGACTCACAAGTTAAAATTAAAGGGTATCGAATTGAGCTGGGTGAAATTGAAAACACCTTGAGAGAGTGCGCTGCCGTCACCGACGCTTTGGTCACCGTCTACTCAGGAGCGGGTCGGCAAAAAAACCTTTGCGGCTATTTCACCGCTGAAGGACCGATAGACATTGACAACGTAAAAACCCAACTGCGCAAAAGTTTACCGGAATACATGATGCCTGCTTCTCTTTTACAGATAGACCAAATACCGGTCTCCGCCAACGGAAAAATCGATCGCAAGGCGCTGCCTGACCCGCGTCCCGGTATTCATTGTTCCGGCTCTCCGCCCAAAACACCCGGGGCGCGGGCCTTGTCTGAGATCTGGCAGTCGATTCTGGAGTTGGAAACATTACCGGACGAGGCAGCGAATTTCTTCGACCTGGGTGGGGACTCGCTGTTGATAGCCCGCCTGACATCCGAAATCAACCGCAGGTTCCATACCCATCTCTCTTTTGCGG
>JBFFHG010000540.1:0-3734 GCA_041557055.1 Desulfosarcinaceae bacterium | reverse complement strand
TTACCGACCCCCAAGATGGTGACCTGCGGTATCTTTTGTTGATCCGTCATCAGAGCGCGCCTTTCAATTCTTGCGACCATGGGCGGAGAGGGAAAATTTAAAACCCTTTTGCAGGCCGCCATGGAATTTGGCGCCTGAACGGTAAACGGCGCTCAGGCACAATCCCGATTTCGATTTTCCGATCAAAAAACCAGGAACCCGGGTCGACAAAATTTACCCTTTGGGCTTGGTTGTCTTGTCCAATTGAGCGTCGTAGCCTTCAACCGCCTCTCGCAATATTGCCAGGGTTTCCCGGGCTGCGGCCTCGTCTATTTTCTGAATGGCGAAACCGGCGTGGACGATGACATAATCACCAACCCGGGCATCGGCCAGGAGCAACAGACTGGCCTGCCTTTGAACGCCGTCCACATCGATGACGGCCATCTCGTTTTCAATTTTGGTAATTTTCGAAGGAATGGCTAAACACATGCTTTTTCCCTGTTCCGATAACTCACCGCCAGACGGTCCAACTCCTCCAGCACGCAGGTCACCACGGCATCGATCTTCTCCCTTAAAACAGGCGTCAGTTCGCAGGCCAAGGTTTTGGTATCATCCGGTTCGATTCCCAGCAGAACCGTTTGGGGCGACGATTCCAGGGCCTGGCAATGGGCCAGGGCTTCCAGAAACTCGACTTGTTGGACATGATTTCTATGCGCAAGGCGTTGCAATATCTGCCTGCCCTCCAGCCGGTAAATATCGCCGGGGCTTCCGTTATCGGATAAGGCGTCAATGACGATCAGGTGATCAGCCTGAGCAATGGTACCGGTCAACCCCACGCCCAACAGGCCGCCATCGATAAGATGCACGTGATCCGGGAATTCAAATCTTTCGGCCAGGATCTGGATCATACGGACCCCGAAACCCTGGTCCGAAAGCAGGGTGCATCCGATGCCAAGTATGATTATCTGCTTCGTATTCACGGGATCCCCCATCCTAAAGGCGGCAATCAAAACGGACAAAAGAGCCCGGCCCCGCAAACCGCTGGTTGCATAAGCCGGGACTCCTTGAACCCAAAAACAGCGTCCATCCAGAAACAGGCAAATTTGGTCGAGATCAAGGCCTGCAAAAAATTTAACCGCAGGCATCTGGTTGATATTGCGAGGATAAAATTTTTCGAACAACACCGATATCGGGTAAATTGGCCATTTATGGATGGGCACAAACTATAACACCTTGACCTTGTAAACCTGGTTGGAATGCGGATCGATGACATGCACCGCGCAGGCTATACAGGGGTCGAAGGAGTGCACCGTACGAATAATTTCCAGCGGCTGCTTGGGATCGGCGACAGGAGTCCCGATGAGCGCCTCTTCCACAGGGCTCATTTTCCCCTTGGCATCGCGGGGGCCCAGATTCCATGTAGAGGGCACCACATACTGATAATTGGCGATTTTCTTGTCTTTGACTTTGATCCAATGTCCCAGAGCGCCGCGAGGCACGTCATTGAGCCCGACCCCCTCACCACTGTCCGGAATCTCATAGGACTGGCAGGTTTGGGTGTCTCCGGCTTTGATGTTCTCTATCAGTTCGTTGATCCAGCCCTGCATGGCATCGCCGATGGCCACGGTCTCCAGAGCGCGCGCAGCCGTTCGACCCAAAGTGGAGAACAGGGCCGCAGCCGGGATATTGAGCGTGGTCAACGTGCTGTCCACCAGCGGTTTTATATCTTTGTGGCCCTTGGCGTATGCAATCAGAACACGTGCCAGGGGACCGACCTCGCATGGCTCGCCGCCATATCGAGGGGCTTTAAGCCAAGAATACCTGCCCTTGTCCGGCTGATACTTGGGATCTTCCTGCAACGGTCTGGTCTCGCCCTCATATGGATGCTTGGGCGATCCCTTCTCATACCAGGAGCGCGTCACATCTTCAGTCACCTTGGCTTGATCGGCCATCCGGACATTGGCCAGATCGCGCTTCATAATCACACCGCGCGGCAGGTAGAGGCTTTCAGGCTCTTTCTCGCCGGCTGGAAATTCACCCCAGGCCAGAAAATTGGCGGTCCCGCCGATTGCGCCCCAGTCTTTATAAAACGAAGCCACTGCCAGTAAATCCGGAACATACACGTTTTTGATAAAGGCCTGGGTCTCTTTGGTGATATACAGGAATTCGGCAATACGGTCCGCGGTCAAATCCCCCGCACAGGTCACGCCCCCGACCACCAGAGACTGGGGGTGGGGATTCTTGCCGCCGAAAACAGCATGCAGTCGGGCTGTGCGCGCCTGTAGCCGCAAGGCCTCAATGTAGTGGGCGACAGCCATCAAATTGGCCTCCGGCGGCAATTTATATGCGGAATGCCCCCAATAGGCATTGGCGAAAGGGCCTAACTGGCCGCTGTCCACAAATGTCTGCACACGTTGCTGAACCTCTTTATAGTATTTTGCACCGCCGACTTTGGCGCTGGAAACATTGTCCGCCAGCGCGGCCGTTTTTTGCGGGTCGGCTTTCAACGCGCTGACGATATCCACCCAGTCCAATGCATGCAGATGATAGAAGTGAACCAGATGGTCGTGTTGATATTGTGCGCCGTGAAGCAGGTTGCGAATCAACCGGGCGTTTTTCGGAATGTGCACTTTAAAAGCATTATCCACGGCCCGCACAGATGAAATGGCATGCACATAAGTACAGACCCCGCAGGAACGCTGCACAAAATGGTGGGCATCCCGCGGATCCCGGCCCTGAAGGATCATCTCAATGCCGCGAAACATCTGCCCGGAGCTCCAGGCATTGACCACCTTTCCGCCTTCGATTTCCACCTCGATGCGAAGATGGCCTTCAATTCTCGTAATCGGATCAACTACAATACGCTTTCCCATACACGCCTCCCTTTTCGTAAGGGTTATTCTTAAATATCGTTCAACGCTATTCCAATGGCCGCAGATCAGGCAGCAACGCTACATCTCTTCATAAAAGGGGGTCATCTTATCCCAAAAATCCGGTTCGCTGCAGCCAATGCAGGGATGGCCCGCCTCCACCGGCCAACTGGTGCCGTCATTGAATTTGGCGATGGGACAGTTGTTGTAGGTTTCAGGCCCGCGACAACCCATTTTGTAGAGGCAATACCCCAGAGCCGCTTCTTGGGAACCAAACGCTTCCACATACTCCTCGTTCTCGAAATGCGCCCGGCGGGGGCACTGATCGTGGATGGTTTTGCCATAGGCGAATTTGGGACGGCCCATTTCATCCACTTCAGGCAATTTGCCAAGCAGGAGATAATTGACAACCGTACCGATCAGATTAATCGGGTTGGGCGGGCAGCCGGGAATGTTGATCACCTTCATGCCCAGTGCATCGCCGACGCCTTTGTAGCCTCCCGGATTGGGTTTGGCAGCCGGGATACCGCCCCAACTGGCGCAACTGCCGATGGCGATGGTCGCGGCAGCCTGGGGCACCACCTCTTTGGCTATCTCCAAAAAAGAGCGGCCGGCCACCTTGCCGTAGCCGCCGTTGAATTTTGTGGCTACGGCGCCTTCCACCACGCAAATAAACTTACCGGCATATTTTTTCATGGCCGCATGCAGTTGATCCTCAGCCTGATAGCCGGATGCAGCCATGATGGTTTCATGGTACTCAATGGAGAGAATTTCCAGCACCAACTCATCCACATAGGGATAAATGGTCCGAAACATGGCTTCGGAACACCCCGTGCATTCACCAAGGTGAAGCCAGATAACCGCCGGTCGCTGTCTGGGAGCAGC
>JBFFHG010000539.1:0-3740 GCA_041557055.1 Desulfosarcinaceae bacterium | reverse complement strand
CTTTAATTTATGTTGACATCATCACATCTGGATGGCTATTATTTTAAATAGGGGGGATTACAAATCATGCTGTTACCACTTTTACCGAGCGCAGACGGACTCCCGAAACCTTTACGGTTGTTTCTATTGATCCTGTCGATCCAAAAATCAAAATCAATTCTCAAAATGACGCATATACAAACATCGCCAAGCATGCCGCAACGGAACAGATTGCAGATTGGGAGGGAAAACCTGCATACAACATAGTATCGATCAATGGAAATGTGTATCACAAAAGTCAAAAATGGACTATCATAAAGGATCGAACACAGTGGCGCTATCAATGGGCATGCGAAATACCGCACCGCCGCGGTCGATCGGCTATTTTTCGTCAAGTCAGCCTGCAATATCAGGAACCTCTTTTATCCCCCTTTGGACCGAATGGTCACGCATTGCCCACTTCAGGCTGAAACACCGAGCCAATTTAAACAGCGCCAGAGAAAAACCTTACACCACCAAGCGAGTGCCGTAAGCCTTGCCTGCAGACTCAGGCCCATGGTCCCTTTCAGGATATATTTCTCGCAGTTCTGTACCGGTCAACATCCAGGAATTACATGTTTTAAAACCGACCCCAAGGTGTACTGAAAGAGATTTGGAATTGAATGAAAGCAGCAAATCATATCCACAAGCCAGGCAGTACAATTAACAACAATGCGCCGCAAGCAGCGGATTCTCCCTCTGGTCTGACTGCGAACAACGGTGCGCCAGAGGCATTCGCAGCCAAAGAGCTCAAAATTTTAATCGTCGAAGACGAACCCGCTGCCCACGACCTGTTAAAAAAGGTGATCGAGGACTTGGGATACCTTACCGAAACGGCGGAAACCTTTCCCGAAGCTGATAGACTTGTCAAGGGCAACTCATTTGAGCTCATTCTGGTCGATATCTATCTGGGTGAAGACCGTGGCACTCGTGTGTTGGAGATAGCGGCCAAATACCAACCCGATACCCCGGTCGTCATGATAACCGGCGATCCATCCGTTGCGACGGCCGCCGATGCAATTCGCTTGGGTGCCTATGATTACCTGTGCAAACCCGTACCCATCAAATCCATACGTCAGGTTGTCAAACGGGCCGTTGAGCTGAGGCAACTCCGAAGGGAAAAAAAACGTGTTGAACTGGAAAACCGGCAATACCGCGAAAATTTATTGGCGCTTGTAAAAGAAAAAACAGTACAGTTGGAACAAAGCGAAAAGCGCTACCGAACACTTTTCGAGTATTCCCGGGACACGATGTATGTCACTGATGAAAAAGGCGTTTTTCTTTATTTGAACCGCGCGGCGATTGACCTTTTGATGTATTCCAAAGAAGAATTAATGAGAATAAGTCTCGGATCTCTGTTTGAAGAACCTGCTGAAGGGGATCGGTTCCAAAAAATGCTAAGGGAATCTGGGACTGTAACGGATTTTAGCGCACAGCTAAGAAAAAAAGACGCCACTGTAATTGAATGCCTTTTGACCGCGAGAACAATCAGAAACAATCAGGGGGAGGTTGCCGAATCTGTCGGCATTATTCGCGACATCACGCCCAACAAACGGGCAGCGGACAAGATCCGCAAACAAGAAGAATTTTTGAAGTATGTGTTAGATTCCCTGCCGGATCCATTTTTAGTCGTAGACACGAATAGTTACAAGGTAAATATGGCCAACATCGCCGCCAGGACCAAAGGCTCACCATCGAGCAAAACCTGTTACGGTATGACACATGACCTTCCCCGCCCATGCTTGCTAGAAGGACATTTTTGTGTCCTGGAGGAGATCAAAAAAACGAAACAGCCGTCGATCGTGGAACATATCCACTACGATAATGACGGTAAGGCGCGAAGCTTTGAGATCAATGGTTTCCCCATATTCGACAGCAATGGGCAGTTGGTGCAGATAATCGTATATGCCCGAGATATTACGAAACGTAAACGGCTGGAATCCATTGCCGAGGCCACAAATCTCATGAAGAATATCGGGTATATATTTTCCGGTATTCGCCACGAAATCGGAAATCCTATTAATTCGATCAAAATGACCTTGGACGTTCTGAACAAAAATTTTGAAACATATTCGCTGGAAACGACCAGGGATTTTCTAACCGGCGCCTTGTCGGAAGTTACCAGGGTCGAATATTTGTTAAAAGCACTTAGGAATTTTAGTCTTTTTGAAAATCCCGAGCTCCAATCTGTCGACCTGAAAATTTTTATCCATGAATTTTTGCCAATTGCGAACGATGATTTCAAAAAAAAGGGCATCCGCATAGAGACAACACTTGCTTCCGATGCCGGCTGCGGATACATCGACCCCCGTGCCCTCCATCAGGTCATGCTCAACCTTCTGGCAAATGCCGCCGACGCTCTTCAAGACGCCCAGAATCCCCAAATCAACATCAGCTTATCCAAACGATCGGGCACACTATATCTGACCATTGAAGACAATGGCTGTGGAATGTCACATGAAGAGCAGGCAAACCTGTTTAAACCCTTCCATACATCGAAAGCCTGTGGCACCGGTCTTGGGCTGGTGATCGTCAGAAGGATGCTGTCAAAAATGGACTGCTCGATCAGTGTTAAAAGCCAGAACCGGATCGGCACGAAAGTGACCATTGCTATTCCAGAGGCGCAAGATGCGGAATCATAAGTCTAAATTGAATCTGCTGATTATCGACGACGACCAGTTTTTTTGCAAACTTATCAGTGCGCACTTTGAAAACGACACCACCAAAGTCCTCTCCGCCTACTCGGGTACCGAGGGATTGCGAATATGCGCCCAAGAAAAAATCGATGTCGTATTGCTTGATCAGAAACTTCCCGACGGACCGGGTGTGCGGCTTTGTCCGCAGATTCTTGAACAAAATGATCGGACCAAAATCATCTTCAACACAGCCTTTCCAAGCATCGAAAATGCCGTAGAGGCTATCAAACTTGGCGCTCACGACTATCTTTCAAAGCCTTTTGAGATGAAGGAGCTGTCTATCAGGGTTAAAAAGTCAGTCAGAGCGCTGGACTTGGAAAAAGCGGAACAGATCCAGCGTTATCATAATACCAAAGAGAGTGAAGAAACAATTATGATAGGCCATTCAAAAGAACTTTCCAGCGTCCGGGCGCTTATCGATTTGGCTGCTTCAAGTGAAGCCTCTGTTTTGATTACCGGTGAAACCGGTGTGGGCAAAGGGCTGGTCGCCAGATCCGTTCATTACAGATCTTTGCGCAGAAAATCAGCTTTTATCAATATTAATTGCGCCTCTCTTCCCGAAAATCTGATCGAAGCGGAGCTTTTCGGATCTGAAAAAGGGGCATACACCGGATCGGTTACCCAAAAAAAAGGGATTTTCGAAATGGCGGATGGCGGTACCCTTTTCCTCGATGAAATCGGTACGCTCGCGCCTCACCTGCAGTCAAAGCTTTTAGGCGTGTTGGAAGAAAAAAAAATAAAGCGAATCGGAGGAAATGCGCTACGTCCCGTTGATGTGCGGATATTGGCGGCGACAAATGCAGAACTGGAGAAACTTATTCGTGACAAAATGTTTCGCGAAGATCTTTATTACCGGCTTAACGTTGTAAGAATCCATATTCCGCCACTGCGTGCACGGAAACAGGATATATCTGAACTTTGCCTTTATTTTGTGCGGCAACATATCAGGGAGGCAGACTTGAAAATACCTGATTCCGAAATTGAACGGCTGATGACATATCGCTGGCCGGGCAATATTCGGGAGCT
>JBFFHG010000538.1:0-3742 GCA_041557055.1 Desulfosarcinaceae bacterium | reverse complement strand
GGGCGGCAAACTGGCCACGCGTCTCAAAAGGGCCGGATGGGACGGCCTGGTGATCACCGGCCGCAGCGAGTCGCCCGTGGGTCTGGAAATACGCGACGACCGGGTGGTGCTTCAGGATGCGTCCCATTTGTGGGGTCAGGATACCGAGGTGGTGCATACTGTGCTCAATCCTCAAAAGGCCGCCCTGGCCGCCATTGGACCGGCTGCTGAAAACGGGGTGCGCTTTGCTTCGGTGACGGTGGACCGACACCATTCGGCCGGGCGTTCCGGTCTGGGTTTGAGTCTGGCAGTAAAACGCCTTAAATACATCCTGGTTGGGGGCGGCGGCCGGGTGCGGGTCAAGGACCCGGCCGGTCTCAGTCGGGCCAGGGAAGATATTTTGCGGTTGACCGCCGCATCCCCGGCCCTGATGGGGCAATATGGTTTCAGTTGCCTGGGCACCGGCGCTGTTTTTGATTTGATGGACAACCGGCGCATGATGCCCACGGATAACTTCCGGCGCACCCGGTTCGAACATGCCCCCCGATTGAACGCTGCCGCTTATGCCAAAGCCTATGCCCCTGAAAAATACGGTTGTTGTGGATGCCATATTCTGTGCAAAAAACTCGGGCAAAGGTTTGGAAGAACCATGGCCATGCCCGAATTCGAAACCATGAGCCATTTTACCGCCCTGATCAATTGTCAGGACATCGGCATGGTGGTGGCGGCCAACAACCGCTGCAACCGCTACGGCATGGATACCGTTTCAGCCGCCGTAACCCTGGCGTGCCGCCGCGAAATCACGGGCAGGGAATTTACCCCCGAGACCCTTCTGGCGCTTCTGGACGACATGGCCCTGGGCCGGGGTGAGGGCCGGGCGTTGGGCCTGGGGGCGGCGGCTTATGCCCGATCCATGGGGCGGCCCGAGTGCGCCATGACGGTCAAGGGGCTGGAACTGCCGGCCTACGACCCCCGTGGGGCCTATGGCCTGGCTTTGGGGTATGCCGTCTCCACCCGGGGCGGCTGCCATTTGCGCGCCTGTCCCATCAGCCACGAAATATTCAGAAAACCGGTGGCCACGGACCGCTTCTCTTTCAGCGGCAAGGCCCGCATCATCAAGCTCGCCGAGGATCTCAACGCCATGGTCGATTCCCTGACGGCCTGCAAATTTATCTTCTTCGCCGCAGGCCTGGAGGAGTACACCCGGGCCTGCAACGCCGTCACGGGCCTGGAAGCCACTGTTCAGGATTTGCTTTTAAAGGGTGAACGCATTTACTACAATGAGCGCATCATCAACTTTCTCAATGGATTTGACAGCCGCCACGACGATCTGCCGGAGCGCTTCTTCACCGAACCGGGATCGAGCGGCAACAATATGGAAATCGCGCCCATTGACCGGTCGGCCTTTCTGGAGGCCCGGGCCAGGTATTACCGCATCCGCGGCCTGGACGACCAGGGCCGCCCCACACAGGAGAAAGCCCGGAGCCTGGAGTTGCCATGGATCGACTCGTAAACAAATTTGCCGCCAAACTGATTGCGGCCGGCCTGGCCGCAGACAACGGCCGATTTCGTCCCCTGGTGGGCGGCCTGGATGACGTGCTGGTGTGGAATCGCCAGGCACCTGAAATCCTCGTGCTGGAAAAGATCATTGCCGGGCTCAGCATCAATTCCCTGGTTTTTCTGAGACCAAAGGAACCTTATAATACCTTGATCGATTTTTTGGCCCGGAAAACACATGTCATTTCGCCCAAGGATTGTGAGACCCGCACATTTCTGCACGACCTGCCGGTGGTACATGAATTTGAAGCCGATGCCATCATCCCGGTTCTAAATAGAAGTAAAGGCGTCATCGTCGCCCCCCGCCAGGCAGCCCCCTTTGAGGGGCCGGTCATTATCGCCCATGGAACCGTCAGCCCGGAGCAGGGGGTTGTGGCAGCCAGTTCGGTCTGTTTTGCCTGCTTTGTCAAATTTTTTGCCGATTACCTGGATCGTCTTCAAAACGGCCTTGTGACTTCGCAAGAGCATGCGATTTTTGATGCGGTTGCGTTCCATTTGGAAAGTTCCCGCCGGGAACCACCGGCCCTGACGGCGGCGCCCTTCAAAACGGAAGAAGCGGTTTACAGGGCCGTTGCTCAAGCCGGCCGGAAAACGGTGGACCACCACCTGGTGGACTCCTACTTCGGAAACATCTCCTATTGCTGGAACAATACCCTCTATATCAGTCAGACCGGCAGCTCCCTGGATGAGTTGGCGGGGTGCGTGGACCCGGTGCCCCTGGACGGCTCCACCAGCGCGGGGCTGACCGCCTCCAGCGAGCTGACCGCCCATTTGGGTATCCTGCACCGCACCGGTTGCCGGGCCATTTTGCACGGCCATCCCAAGTTCTCCGTGATTCTTTCCATGGATTGCACGCCCGAAGAGAAGGCCGGCTGTGGTTTTTCGAGCCAGTGCCACATCCGGTGCCCCAAGCCCCGTTTTGTGGAAGATATACCCATTGTGCCGGGCGAAGTGGGCACCGGTCCCACCGGTTTGTGCCACACCCTGCCGCCCGCCCTGGAAAAAAACCGCGGCGCCATCGTTTACGGCCACGGCTTGTTCACCACCGGCCGGGACGATTTCAATGAAGCTTTTCAAACCCTGGTGGCGGTGGAAGCCATGTGCCTGGAAAATTATTTTGACAAGGTTCGGGTGCTGAGGTGAGCTGTTTTGATGAAAGACTGGTTTCAAGAGCGTATGGCAGTAGAATCGGATTGGTAGGGACAATTAAAGATAAATTGCAATAGGTCTCATGGTTCTCACCGTCTGAATTAAGGAACGATTTGATGAATTCGGGCAGAATATCTTTGATAGCGGCATTAAAAGAGAAAATAATTCCTGATGGTTTTAATCATGGCCGGGAACTTTCCGAGCTTTCAGCTTTATTTGTCCAAAGGGAGTATCCGCGTAAACAAACTTTACTCGTTGCCGGAGAAAAATGGGATAAGGTTTTTTTTATCCATCGGGGTATTATCCGGCTTTATTATACGGATAAAGAGGGGCGGGAGTCTAATAAGGGCTTCTTTCAAGAAGGTTGTCTGGTATGGCCTGTTGCTCCTTGCGCCCGCCAAAATGACAGCCTGTTCAGTATAGCCGCTTTGGAAGACATCAATGTATCCGTTTGCAGGTTCGCATCCTTTTATTCCTGGTTGGTTGGTCATGGGTATTGGGAAAAATTCGCTTTACCATATGCGGAATTATTTGCGGAGGAGAAATTTTTGAGAGAATATGAATTCCTTGTATATTCGGCAGCGGAGAGATTTCGTCATTTTTGCGCCGAAAATCCGGAGCTTGCCAAACGAATTCCTGATTATCATTTGGCCACCTATATCGGAATCACCAATGTTTCGCTGTCCAGGATAAAAAAAACGATGGATTTTAACCTTTGTTAATTACATTTTTTTTCTTTCTATTATCCTCTTGAGCAGTATGCATTTTTAACTGTGATCTTAAACAGGAGGATGTCGAGATGAAATTGTTAACCGGTAAAACCGCCCTTGTCACAGGCGGAAGCGATGGAATCGGTTTCGCGATTGCCACAGCTTTTGCGGATCAGGGAGCGAATCTGGTGCTTATAGGAAGAGACGCAATGTCATTAACTTAACCGATCGGTTTGTACTGGGGGAAGAATTTTCTTGATCTGGCCTTATGATTACGAGGGTATTTTCTTCCCGGTCTGATCGGCTCTATGGTTCTTTGAAAAATGTATTGCAGATCAGCGATCAGG
>JBFFHG010000537.1:0-3746 GCA_041557055.1 Desulfosarcinaceae bacterium | reverse complement strand
TGCCGGGCGGTCGGGAAACTTTCCGGCAGGAGCAAGGGGTTGATAATCCGTCTCGAAAGGCGGTCATCAGTGTCTGACTATAATATCCGAATCCCTTCTGTCAACGGATATTCTCCTTTCGAGACCCGGGTTTGAAAGGAGAATGTCTATAGGAAACAGTTCGTTAACCGTCTTGATCCTATCATCTGTCACATTGTGCGACATTATCTCATGTGATTGGATTTCCAATTGAGCGAACAACAGGAGGGTGAACATGAAAAAGACTGTCAGTCTCGAATTTGCATTGATGCTATGTATGGTCGTGAGCATTTTTTTAGTTGCGGTGCCGGCGCATGCAAAACTTGCTATCGGCACCGATGACGGGTGGGAGTTCAGTACCGACGGATTTATCAATGCATTTGCGGTGATTGAAGATTCGGACACCGTAAATATGGCGGCTGGCACAACCGCCGTGCAGGGTGGTCTGCTGGAAAATTCCGAAAATAAATCTTTTCGCATCCGCACCGGCCTGCTGCCCGGCTTGCTGGCCTTCAATATCAAGGCGCCCACCACAAACGGGATCGATGTGGCTGCGCGGGTGGGGTTCTATCCTCAAATTCAGGACGAAAACCATACCCGTGGCGCTTTCGGCTCCCAGATTGATTTGCGCGAGGCTTTTCTGACGGCCGACGGCAGCTTCGGCCAGATTCTGGCCGGCCGCGCCCTGCACCTGTACCAGGGCAAAAACATTCTCAATGACATGACCCTGTTCGGCGCCGGCGTACAGGGCGCCGTCAACGGGGGGGCGACCACCCTTGGGTATATTGGTTGCGGCTATATCTATACCAACTTCGGTGCCCAGCTCAAATACACCACCCCTGATTTGTCAGGTTTTAAAATCGCCTTCAGTCTTAATGACCCCAGCCAGATCGATGGGGATGCCGGCAATTATACCATTACGGAAGCGCCCGGTTATGAAGGTGAAATCTCCTATGCTGGCAAAGTGGGCTCTGCGGACCTGCAGGCCTGGATCAACGGCATGAGCCAGAAGGCTGAGAATGGAACCGACAGCGTAACCTCTTCCGGTATCGCCGCCGGGGTGGGGGTGGATGTGGCAGGCCTGCACGTTCTGGCCTCGGGGTTCAGCGGCAAGGGTAACGGCAGTCTGATCATGATGTTCAATGATGCCGTGGATGATGGTGGTGAAGAGCGTGAAGCCACAGGCCTGCTCGGCCAGTTGACCTACACCGTTATGAGCGCCACCAAGATCGGGATTCAATACGGTGAGACAAAATTTGACGAAACTGCAGCCGATCTGGCGGATCGTACCGCCGGGACCGCTCACATTGAGAAGCAATCGGCCTATACGCTGGGCATCTATCATGACCTTACGCCCAATTTTAAGGTGATGGCCGAGTATACCAAGGCAAAAATGGAGTGGTTTGATGGCTCCGATCAAGAGTCCGGAATTTTCGCCGTCGGCACCTATTTTATCTGGTAGAAATCAGTGGTGCTTGTGCCGGCTGCATCAATAGATTCAGGGCGGCAATGGAGAAGCGAACTTGCGGTTTTCCAAACCCCGGCCCACCGTCCTGGCGGGCCGGGGATTCAATCCTCAACGCATGCCATCCGCTTCGGGCACGGATCGTGTCCGCGAAGTGGTTCGAAAGGGAATCGACGTGATCAAAAAAACAGGCTTTATTGCAACTTTGCTGGCATGGGCGGTCATGGGGTGTGCGGGGCATGATGCGTCGTCCGGCCAAAACACCCCTTCCGGCAAAATTATCTGGGCCCATCGTTACCAGTTTGTCCGGCTCGAACCCCGGGAGCATTGCAAGGGCGCGACCACCCAAGCCAACGATCATCCCCAGGCCCTGGAACGAGGCCAGTTGCGGGCAGCCTTGGCAGCGCTCCGGATCGATAAGCCTGATGAGGGAAAAACCATCACGGTATTTTCTCAAGCTGAAATGGAGACCTTGATCGCCCCCTTGCTTAAAGCCTTTAATCGCGCCGCTCCCGGAGAAGATATCGCCATTGCCATCGAGGGCTCTCATCCGGGCTCTTTGGGTTACCGGCGCAGCGTTACCACGGCGCGTCTTTTTATTCGGGGCGCGGATCTGCATGTCATTTTCGGAAACCTCCACGACACTATAGACGATTATGATTCCCCTTTGCACATCGAACCCACCGATCGTCGCCTGCAGCCCTTTGTTCCGGGGTCGCGTTGCGCTTCTGCCGACCGTGCCTTTCCCGCCATCGCGCCCACCGACACAGTGCGGTTGTACGATCAAGCGCATGGCGCCCGCAAGAACTGGGTGGTGGTAGGTCTTGCTGCCTTGCCCCGGTCAGCGGAACCGCCCGGGAAGATGGCTCTGCCCCCGGCCTCCGATTCATCCCCAGGGGCGCTACTGCCCGCAGCAACGGATTCGGAGCAAGTGCCGGGGAAAAAGATGCCCGAGGCTGCGACGCCAAAGGAAAAGGAGATCGAAGAAAAGCTTCAAATTCTGAAAAATTTGAGAGACAAAAATTTGATTACCGAGCAAGAGTATATCGGGAAAAAACGAAAAATTCTCGATCGCCTCTGATCTTCTCGGCAAAGTTGCACCGGTTCCGGAAATGCATAAAACCGCATATTCGTGCCACAGATGGCTGGTTTTCAACAACAGCGTTTTTACAATCAGTCCAGGCCCACGGCAAAAGGGTATGGCGGCAGTCCCGGGGTTGGAGGGCAAGCCCTATCAGTGATTTCAAAACCTCCCCTCGGGCCCAAATCCGGTGTTGGAGCGTGGTGGCCAATTAAATGTAT
Organism: Desulfosarcinaceae bacterium; assembly: GCA_041557055.1. Classification (GTDB taxonomy): domain Bacteria; phylum Desulfobacterota; class Desulfobacteria; order Desulfobacterales; family Desulfosarcinaceae; genus JARRKU01. The sequence continues at coordinate 961 of JBFFHG010000537.1, read as the reverse complement.
TCCTGCAGTTGGCCACCACGCTGCGCCTTGGCTTTGAGCCCGATTGAAGGTTTTGAAACCACTTCTAAGCCCCCATATGGCCAACGATCAAAAAAGCGATGCCGGTCAAAGCAGCCCCCAGGAAACCGAACGGCATCTGCGTGATGGCATGGCGGTAGTTGTCACAACCTGATGCGGCCGAACTTAAAATGGTGGCATCGGAGTAAAAGCAGATATGACTTCCCCAAACACCGGCGGAACAAACCGCTCCAACGGCAACCACGGGATTTGCGCCCAATGCCGCGGCCAGTGGAATGACGATCGGAATTGCAATGGCATACATGCCCCAGCTTAACCCCATGATAAACTCGGTGATGCCCAGCACGATGAACACGACAAAGGGCAGCAATTCCGGCGTCATGATTTTTTCAGCCGTTTTAATGACATAGGTGAGGAACCCGATTTATTCGTTTACAGCGGCAAAGACAAACGCCAGCACGACCATGAGAAGCGGAAAAAGCATCTGCTTGATGCCGACGACGCATGCATCGAAAAAAGCTTCCGGAGACATCAGCCCCTGGGAAATGTACAGCAGGAACATGAAGGCGACTGTTGCAATCACCCCTTTTTGCATATCGATATCGAAATAGATCGTGGTGCCGACCAGAACGAGGATCGGAAGAAAAAAATTCAGAATTTTCGGATGATCCGGTGTCTCATAACGTTCACTGCCATGGATATCGATTCTATCCGATCCGGGCGGTGCCAGAATCCCTTTTTCCCTTGCCCGTTTTTCAGCCTTTTTCATGGGGCCGAAGATGGGGATAATCCCTATGATAACGAGAGGGACCATTATCGCGGCAATCCATCCATAGAAATTGTACGGTATGGTTTGGATGAAGTATTTGACGCCGCCCCCTTCGGGCGCGGCGCCGGCCTGTTCCAGCCGGAGGTGCGGCTGCCAGGCCTCCGCCAGCCCATC
>JBFFHG010000536.1:0-3751 GCA_041557055.1 Desulfosarcinaceae bacterium | reverse complement strand
GGGATATCCGCGCCTATGGATTCCGGGAAAAACTTTACCAGCAAGCCAGGGCCGCGGGCATTATCTTCATCCGCTACGACCTTGAGCATCAGCCCAATGTGGCCATGGATGCCGGGGGCAAGCTGCTTTTGACCGTCAATGACCATGTGCTGCGTCGGCCCGTCCGCATCAAACCCGATCTGCTGGTGCTGGCCGCCGGGATCGTTTCGGGCGAAAACCGAAAACTCTTTGAACAGTTTAAAGTGCCGGTCAATGAAGATGGCTTTCTGGTGGAAGCCCATGCCAAGTTGCGGCCGGTGGATTTTGCTTCGGAAGGTATCTTTCTGGCCGGGCTGGCCCACTATCCCAAGCCGCTGGAAGAGAGCATCGCCCAGGCCCAGGCCGCTGCTTCACGGGCCATGACCGTGCTGGCCAGGGAGGCCCTCATGGCGGGCGGGGTGGTGGCCGCGGTGGAAACCGGACGCTGCGCCGCCTGCCTGACCTGCGTGCGGACCTGCCCTTACGGCATCCCCAGGGTCGACGAGCACGCCCATGCGGTGATCGATCCGGCCCAGTGCCACGGTTGCGGCGCCTGCGCGGCCGAATGCCCGGGCAAGGCCATTACTTTGAAGCATTTTACCGACGAGCAGTTGCTTGCCAAGACAGCGGCGCTGTTTGGAATCGTGCATTGACCTGCTTGGCGGTCCATTGAAACCTCGGCGGCAAGTCCGGTTCCAGTCAAAACCTCGGACAAATGAGGCAATCTTCCGGTGGTTCTTCTGATTCCATGGCCCGGCGGTGCGCCTGCATGGCTTCGCCGTTCCAGATATCGCTGAAGGAATTGTCCAGCAGGTTGCCGATGACCCCATGGGGGCGACAATCGCAAACGGTGACGTTGCCATCCGCATCCACCGGCAGGGTCTGCCAGGGTGATACGCACCATTGGCGGGTTTGGGAGCGCTGCCCGATCCCGGCCGGCACGGTGAGCAGATAATCACGATAACGGCGGCCCAACCCCAACGCTTCCAGTCCCCGCACGGAAAGTACGGGAAGTTTGCTCGCAAACGCCAGACGGAGGGCCTGTCCGACGGAGGTTCGATACGCCTGGTTCCAATTTTTCCATATGGTATTCGAAAGATTGGCGTGAAAATTCATATCTGAAAGCATCCAGGCACTTATGCCAAGTCCGGTTGCTGTGTTCGCAAGGTCCGGCAGATGAAGGACCGTTCGGGAGGAGACCGCCGTGAAAACCGCCGTGGGCATCCGGCCATGGGCCAAGCGCGTGAAATCCCGGATATTGCGGGTGATCCGATCCAGATCAGACCCGGTCCGGACGCGGGCCGCCGTCTGGGAATCCACACTGTCCAGACTGAAGGTCATGGCCTGAAGCCCTGCGGCGATCAGCCGCCGGGACAACTCTTTTTCCAGGGCCATGGCGTTGGTCACCAGGCCGACCCTGTGGCCTCTCCGGCTGGCCAGGGCGACAAACTCCGCCACTTGGGGATGCAGGGTGGGTTCCCCGAGCCCGACCAAGGTTACCTTATAGGTGTTGGGCATCAGATCGAGCAGATATTCAAAGAGTTTCCCATCCATATCCCGGCCGGATTTCCGATGCAGGGAACGCGCGCAATGAGCGCAGGCAAGATTACAGCGTGACGTGATTTCAATGTTCACCTGGACAGGGTCGGTTTCCATGACCGGTGTCAATTGAAAAGGTTTTCCCAATGCGCTTAGCGCGGCAGGGGAACGCACCAGATGAGAGGTTCTTGAAGAGTTGGCGGCCATGAAATCCGTTGCCCCTGATTCCATGGAACTTATGGCAGCGGCTGCTTCCAAATCTTCCGGTTGTGGTCGCATCAACATATCAGATAACGCCCGGCATACGCAATCCAGGGCGGCCCTCCTTCCGGGACCAAGAAACAGATCGTGTCCGGCCCTTGGAATCGTCGCGCCCTGAACAGGTCCGCGAAAGCGGCCGTTGCGCCATGCTTCGGCATTCATGGGATCGACCAGGGCATCATCGCCCCCCTGGAGCACCAGGACCGGGAATGATTTTGGCTGCAAGGATCGACCCATTCGATTGATATGGGAGACCATGCGGGCCGTATCACCGAGGGCAACGATCTTTTGATTGTTGCGATGCCGTTCCCAGCGTTCCAGATCACGGCCCTTTACACTTGCAGGGGTTCCGGCAAGAATCAGCAGGGCAGGGCGAATATCCCCGCTGAGGAGATATCCAAGGACCAGGCAGCCTCCGGTGGAGTGGCCTACAAGCACGATTCGGCGGCCTTGGTTTTGGAAGAGCGTGACCGCGCCGGCAATGGCTTTTTCAAATAAAGCGGCATCAAAAGCAGGTGCCCGGTCAGCGGCGTGTCCCGGCAAACGCACTGTGCGAACGGCATCATCTCCAAAGCGCCGGCAAAGCGCATGCGCCAGGGGCGCCAGTTGGTCAGCGCTTCCGGTGTAGCCATGGACCAATACGATTCCCAGGGCGCCCAAGTCAATCGCCCTCCAGAAGATCGGCAAACATGACCGGCGCATTGTAGCGCTGAAGTTGTCTTTGGGCATGGAGCAACCCGTCGGTCATGCTGTCATCAGATACGATCCGCCTGATCTTTTCCATAATTTTTGCATCGGGTTGTTGCATAAATGCATCGGCGCAGGTTTGCGTATCTCCCTTGAAAGCAATGGAGGGCGACAGCCGGCCGCCGCATTTGATCCGTTCCACACAAAGGCCGTTATGGGCTTGTTCAGGATGAGAGGGGATCACCAATACCGGCACCTGCTGAAGAAAAGCCTCAAAAATGGTCATCTGGCCGCCGTGGCAGACCAGCAGTTTCGCCTGGCGCAGCAGCTTTGCCAGGGGTGCAAAACGCCAGCAGCGCAAACCGGCTGCCGACGGCAGAATATCCATCAGCGATTCATGCCCCCCGCAAGCCACCATAACGTTATAACCAAGTTCAAGCAGGCATCGGGCCGCTTTTAAAATCACCGGCCGGCAGGCCTGCCGGGTGCCCAGGCTGATCAGGGCAAGGGGACGATCATTGTCGGGCAACGGCTCCGGCGGATCGCAGACATCCGGCCAGCGGCTCCAGGTGATCGGCCCCACATGATAGCGGCCGTCCATTTTCGGCAGGGGCATGAACTGGGGGTAGTCCCACAAAAAGGTCCGGTCACCCACCAGCAGATCGCGAATGTCTCCAATCGACGGGAGACTGAAGCGTTCCATTGCAGCGCCCATTTTTTTGCCGGTATATCTGAAAAAGTTGTTTAAATAGAGGGCTTGGTCCGCCGCGCCCTCTTCGCCCCGGCCGTATCCCAGTATCTCCGTCACATCAGGCATCATGCAACCACAGGCAACGGCATCATAGGGAACCCCAAGAACAGCGGTGGAGATCTTGAGGGTAAAACGAAAGACGCCGACCACCCGATGGGGACCAAATGCCTTGATCAATTCGATCTCAGCCTGGATGCAGGCAGACAGAAGCCCGGGAGAACGAAACCAGGTCAGAGAGGGCAGGGCGCCGTCGTCGGACTCCTGAATGTCCGGCAGTACAGTGCAGGCAAGGCCAAGCTGTTTGATAAAACCGGTATGTTTGCTTGAGACGGCGATGAGCACCGAATGCCCGCGTTTGGTGAGTTCCGACTCCAGAGCTGCGCATTTGGCCACATGGGAGAGGGAGTTGTTGCCCGGAATCATCAGGATTTTCATTTGCCGCAATATTTCATTTCCGCCATCCTATCCGGCCAGAGACGTTGTCATCCATGATCG
>JBFFHG010000535.1:0-3758 GCA_041557055.1 Desulfosarcinaceae bacterium | reverse complement strand
GCGGCCTTATTCAACCACTCCAAGGCCTGGCGGTACTGCCCTCTTTTAAAGTAAACCCACCCCAGGCTGTCTGTGATGTAGCCGTCTTCAGGCTTGATTTTCAATGCCGTTTGGATCAGGGTTTCAGCCTCGTCCAGGTTAATGCCCAAGTCCGCATAGGTATAACCCAAATAATTCAGCGCCTCGGCATCATCGGGGGTTAACCCCAACACCGCTTTGATGGCGGATATGGATTCGTTTTTACTGCCCATTTTGTCATATACAACACCCAGTCGAAAATAAAGGCGGGCGTTTTGATCATCTTTGCGAAGCCCTTCAAGCAACACTTTCAAAGCTTCATCGTAACGTTCCAGTTCTTCGTAAAAAGACCCCAGATAAAGATAGTAGTCGCCATTATCCGGCTCGTTGGCCAAAGCTTTTTGAACCGCATCAATGGCCCGGTTCATTTTCCCCATATCGTGATAGAGCAAAGCGCTATGGATCACGGCATTGTTGTAGAATTTCGAATCCGGGCTGACCTTGATCAAATGCTTCAGGGCCTCATCGCTCTGTTCCATCCCGTCCAATGCGATGCCGGCCAGATAGTGCAAATCCGAATTATCCGGAGCTGTTTGAAACATCCCCTCCATGGCCCACAAGGCTTCCGGGTACTTTTTGGTCTCCACGTAAATCTCAAACAGCGTGGAGATTATGGTGCTGTCGCTCTGCACCCTGCGCCCCAACGCATTCAACAGTTTTAACGAAAGGGGTTTCCGGTTGATTTGGCGATAATGTTCGGCCAGTCCGAATGCGGCTTTGTGATTGCCGGGCTCATATTTTAAAATTGACTTATAAATATTTGTTATTTTTTCAGATTTATTCTGGATTTGATAGATTTTAAGCAATTCGATCCGCGGCTCTTCCAGAGATGATTCCAATTCCAAAGATTTCAGCAAAGCCGCTTCGGCGGCTTCCAATTTGCCCTTGGCCCCAAGGACCTTGCCGTAAAAATAGTATGCAGCGTAAGAATCCGTAAATTTTTCAGTCATTTTGCGAAAAATGCGTTCGGCATTTTCCAGATCGTTTTTGTTCCAATACAACCGGCCCAGCAGCAGATAGATATTTTGTTCGGAAGGATTGCCTGCAATCGCTTTTTCAAATGCCTGCAACGCTTGATCCATCTTGTTTTGTTGCTGATAAATTCCGCCGGCCAGAATCAGGGCCCGGACATGGTCAGGGTCGGCGGCGAGAACCTCTCGGATTAACTTAAGCGCTTTGGTATCCTCTTTTTTAATCAGCAACAGATTTGCCATCTCAAGCTTCAGGTAGACCGAACGAGCATCATTTTCAATGGCCTGGGACAATAGCCAGATGGCCTCATTGACATCGCCCTCTTTGAGTTTGAGTTGAGCGGCTGCAAAAAAGTAATAGGCCGGGGATACGGGGCGATAGATGCCCCCAACCGTTGTTTCAGGTTCCGGAACGGCAGGCCGAACCGCCTGGCATCCCAAGGCAAAAGCCAGAGCAAAAAAAGCTATGAACAAATGGCTCTTTTTAATCATCAACACTCTCGTTGGCATAGGCCTCAAAATCGGGAATTTCATTTTTAAAGAAATCACGCATCTTTTTGATGACGTTTTTCTCAATCTGCCGGACACGTTCCCGCGAAATATGATATCGGTCGCCTATCTCCTGAAGTGTAACCGGTGTGTCGGAAAAAATACGCTGATTAAAAATTTCAAGCTCGCGATCGGTAATTTGTTTCCGAAATTCAGATACTTTATTATGCAGCAACACCTCAATTTCTTTTTTGGCCACATGGTCCTCGGCAGAGGCGGTGCCTTCATTTATAAACTCGATCCGTCCGGTGTCGGAGCCCTCTTTAACCGGAGAGTCCAGAGAAACATCCCAGCCATCCAAACGCTGATCCATATCGACGATTTCCCGTTCAGAAACCCCCAGTCTCTGGGATAAAAGCTTTGGCTTGGGGTCGAATCCCTGTTCGATGAGGCGCTGTTTTTCCTTTTTCAATTTAAAAAAAAGCTTTCGTTGCCCCTGGGTGGTTCCGATTTTGACCAAACGCCAATTGTCCATAATGAACTTGAGGATATAGGCTTTAATCCAGAATGAGGCGTAATATGAAAATTTGACATTCTTGTAAGGGTCAAATTTCTTGACAGCCTGCATCAGGCCGATATTCCCCTCCTGGATCAAATCCAGCAAATTCTGCATCCAGACTCTCTGAAATTCCAGTGCGATTTTCACCACCAGACGCAAATTGGAAGTGACCAACTGATAAGCGGCATCCGTGTCGCCATCTTCTTGAACCCGGCGCCCCAGCTCGACCTCCTCTTCGCGGGTCAACAGTCGATATTGACTTATTTCAGACAGATAGCGTTGGAGAGGATCGAACCGGACAACAGATTTCACATCCTTGGAATCCGCCGTGTCCTTGGAGGACGGCTCTTTCTTTGAATGGGACTCGTTGTGGCGCGCCATATTTTTGGATGATTTTTTTTTTTGTTTAGGTGTCATATAATTATCTGCTTTCAATCATAAAAGAGATGTCCTGTTCGTTTCTATTGCATCAATGTGTTTTTTGTGGACATTTCCCGTTTCGCTGTGGTATTTGCCTTGCCAATATTTACCGTGCGCCTGTAGCTCAGATGGATAGAGCAACGGACTTCTAATCCGTAGGCCGCAGGTTCGAGTCCTGCCAGGCGCGCCATTTCCCCCCTCTGTGCGCCTCCGTTTTTGTTTGCCCATCAAGCCGTTAAGGCTGAATGGCGACGGCGTAAAAAAATAAAATAACATATTCCGAATAGCTTTTCAAAGATAATGCCAACCTTATCCAATAAAGCGTGTGAAAGCTCAGGACAATCTATTTGAAAACAAATCGTTTTTTCTGTATTGGCCGGTTTTACCTTTGAGGACTTCCATTTTTTGTTTTTTCCGAGTTGCCGGATTTTTTTGTATAATGTTTCCAAGAACATAGGACACCCGGTCCCCTAAACACAGATTGGGTATTCAACGGGTCAGCCGGGCATATGAATTGGTAGCGAAATGGCCCGTGCAATGGCATGTTCGCCTTTTTGGCTCCCAGACCCGTTTTGAAAGGTTTCGGTGATGAAAAAAATCACCGAAATTACCGGAGGTCTCAAGATCGATGATCACACGAACCTGAAACTGATTTTTCTAAAACGCCGGCTGGCAATAATTAAGGCATCCGAAATATTTGATATGCATCGAAAAACCGAATCAAGGCGTTAAAAGTTCAATCGCCGCTTGATCGGCAGCTTCCAACCAACTGTTCATATCATTGGCTGCGACCGTGGCGACGGCTGTTTTCAATACCCGGCCGGTGGATACATCCACAGCCCGCACATCCAGGCGCATCGTGTTCCCAATCACCTGGAAAGCGCCGAACACCATCTGCCGGCAGCCGATGATCCGTCCCAACTGCAGCCGGGTCCGATCATCGGCCAGTTCCGAGCTGCCAAGATGTTGTTCCTCCAACAGCTTGAGCAAATTTTCGCGCTCCACGACCTCATACTTTGCGGATCGGCTGTATTGGTCCAGAATCCTGGCCGCCATAACCTCCCCCATGGCTTTCTGGGTGGCGCTTATGGGACCCAGGGCTTCCGGGTCCCAAACAGCCACGGAGATGGGGCCGCTTCCGGTGTCACTCATGGTAACACATCCGCAGAGCGCCCAGACGGCCAGGAGCATGACGCCGAAGCACCAAATACCGGCACGTTTTATCTTATTGTGCATGAGCG
>JBFFHG010000534.1:0-3766 GCA_041557055.1 Desulfosarcinaceae bacterium | reverse complement strand
GATGGCGTTGATCATGGTGCGTTTATCCTGATCGCTTCTGCCCAGAAAGGGGTAGAGGGTCCCCACGCCGAAATCATAGCCGTCGGTGATGAAAAAAACGGCCCACAATAGTCCCCATAAGAAAAACCAGACTGATTGTAAAATCATATTGCCCCCGTCGTTAGATAATCGCGCCCTATGAAATATTTGTCATACGCCTGTTTTGTTTGATTCGCGTTAAGCGGCTTGAACCGGTTCGGGTCCCTTGATGGCATTTTTCCCGATCAGATAGAAACCGACCGCGCCCAAAAAGCCGTACACCAGGACAAACGCCGCCAAGGTGGCCATCACCTGAAAACCGGCCACCGGTGACGCTGCATCGGCGGTGCGCATCAAGCCGTAAACGATCCAGGGCTGCCGGCCGACTTCGGCCAGCACCCAACCCGCCTGGATGGCGATATACGGCAGCGGGACAGCCGCCATCATAACGACCAGATACCAGCGGTTTTCCACCAACCGGTTCTTCAAGAACAAGCCGATGATGGTCAGCAGGGGAAACAGGGTCCCCAGAATCACCATGAGCCTGAAAGAGATAAAGGTCAGCAGGACCGGCGGGCGATCCTCCCGGGGAAAATCATTGAGCCCTTTGACTTCGGCATTGACATCATGATAGCCCAGCAGACTCAATCCGCCGGGAATTTTACCGAATTCAAGGGCATTGCGCTCATTCTTTTCATCGGGCAGGGCCAGTAAAATCATGGGTGCGCTTTTGCGGGTCTCCCAATGGGCCTCCATGGCGGCCAATTTGGCAGGCTGGGTTTGGGTCACATGAACGGCGTGCTGATCGCCTTCGATCACCACCCAGATGGAGGCGATCAACCCGAAGACCAGAGCGATCCTGAACGAACGCGTAAAAAAAACGATATGCTGTTTTTTAAACAAATGATAGGCGCTGATCCCCATCACAAAAAAAGCGGCCAGAATGAATGACGCCGGCACGGTGTGGAGAAATTCGAGAACAGCGAATTTATTGAAGACCACGGCCCCGAAATCATCGAGTTCGGCGCGGCCGTTTCGATAGACGAATCCGACCGGGTGTTGCATCCAGCCGTTGGCGATCAGAATCCACATGGCGGAAAGATTGCTGGCCGCCGCCACCAGGCACATGACCACTGCATGGGCCGTTGTTGAGAGCTTCTTCCAACCAAAGACCCATACGCCGATCAGAGTGGACTCCAGGAAAAAGGCCACCGAGGCTTCAATGGCCAGCAGGGAACCGAAAATGTCCCCCACATAGGCTGAATAGCGCGACCAGTTGGTGCCGAATTGAAATTCCAGCGTGATGCCGGTGACCACGCCCACGGCAAAATTGATCAAAAAAAGCTTTCCCCAGAATTTGGTCATCCGCAGGTAGGTCTCATCGCCGGTGCGGGCATAGCGGACCTCCATATAGGCAACCAAAACTGAAAGGCCGAGGGTCAAAGGAACAAACAGAAAATGGAACATCGTGGCTGCGGCAAATTGCAGGCGCGACAAAAAAACAGGGTCCATCATCAATCCTCCTCTAAGGGCGCAGAAACAGGGTGTTCCAGCCGCCATGGATGTCACAGTCGGAATTATAAATTTTCATTCAAACTCAGGGATGGTCCGACCTGAACCGTTTTGATCGATGGCAACCTTCCACGGGCATTCAATACCAAACCGTGCGGGCGGCAAATGCCTGAACGGATCGTGGCATCAGCGCATTGAACACTTCATGGAAAAGCCGTTTTCCGAATCAGGCCTCACCATCCAATGTGCATTGACTGAAATCAATGGGCTTGCCACAGGCGGCACAATGATGCGCCTTGTCAAACTCATCTGAAAAAACCTCTCTCTGCTCGCCACATTCCGGGCAGGTGCAAATAAAGGATTTCAGATGTTTATGACTTTCAAACCCAGGGCAGTGTTGCGGTGTTGACATGGCATTCTCCTTTTTAAAGCGCGGGCAAGTCAGACCCCCTGCCGGTGGCCCCAACCTGCCCGCCCCTCAATCCGGCATCCGCGGATAAGGTGTCTATTTTATCCGTGGGTCCTTGCCGCCGCCCCCGCAATCAGGGGTATAGCAACTGTTATCCAGGAATTCACACTTTTCCTTGCACGACGGACATTTCTCCGGCGGCGCCTCGGCCTCCAGTTCATATCCGCAATTGCCGCATTTCCAACTGGCCATGGGGATCACCTCCTTGGCGGATTTTCACGATTTCCAATGCCCATGGATATTGCAATATTCCCGGGCGGTAATGGCGGCGGCGGCCACTTTGAAAACCGCCTCCGGCTTTTCCCCGGGCTTCAGAAATTGCCGATAGGATTTACCGTCGGCGATAATTTCAATCCACTCAATAAAATGTTTCTCTTCCATTGGATGGGCCACGCTGCCCACTGAAACCTTTACGCCGCCGTCGATCTTTTCAATAACCGGCACATGTTTTTCCAATGCGGCATCCACGGTGTTCTCTTTAAGACAGTTCATGGGTTGGCCGCAGCAGACCAGCTCTCCGGGACCGGCATGCATTACGTCGACAATATTACCGCACACTGCGCATCGATAGACTTCCAGCAGTTGGGTCATTACTTCCTCCTCTTTTAGGTATCATCTTAAGAAGTTAGCGCCCTTGGTCAACTGGCTACCAGTTCTCACCCAGAAGCTCAAAATGGGCCTGGGGATGGGCACAGGCAGGACACATTTCAGGGGCATCCAGGCCTTCATGGAGATAGCCGCAGTTGCGGCAACGCCAAACCACTGCCTGAGGGCGTTTAAAAACGGTGCCGGCCTGAATGTTGGCCGCCAGGTCACGGTAGCGCTTCTCATGCTGCTTTTCAGCCACCGAAATGGCGTTCCAAACCATGGCAATGGCATCAAACCCCTCTTCACGGGCTATTTTGGCGAACCCGGGATACATATCGGTATGTTCATAATGCTCGCCGGCTGCTGCCGCGTTCAGATTTTCCAGGGTGGTGCCGATCACGCCGGCCGGAAAAGCGCCCGTGACTTCGATCTCCCCCCCCTCCAGGAATTTAAAAAACCGCTTGGCGTGCTCTTTTTCCTGGTTGGCGGTCTCTTCAAAAATATCTGCAATTTGAACCAAACCATCTTTGCGCGCTTTCCCGGCAAAATAGGTATAACGGTTACGCGCCTGGGACTCTCCTGCAAATGAAAGCAACAAATTTTTTTCTGTTTTTGATCCTTTTAAAGTGGCCAACGCTTTTCCTCCTCTGTTTTTTTTAAGGTTTAAATTTTCTGACGACGCCAGGCCTTGAATCTTGCCGGCAGGTGAACAACCCTCCTGCCACCATCCCTTGGCTTGATGCCGTCCTTTCTCCTTTTCAGCCAATCGCCATATCTTAAAGGCCGAATCCCGCAAAATCCCGTAAAGCACACCGCAACCGGTATCTTCACGATCCGCATCGCCCTGATCGGCCAAACGGATCATCTCCTGAGTCAATTCAATGGTAAGTTTGATATTTTGATCGCAGGGTTTCACCAAACACCATACTCATGAAAGAATTGGGGATAACGGCCTTTGACAACGGTAATCCGTAAATCAAAAGTTGTGCCAATTGTTGGGATGTTCCTCCAATTTGTGTTCAACCCATGTCAGGCAGGCTTCCTCGCCAAACAAAAGAGCCGCTAAAGCGCCATCAGCTCCCTTTAATCAACAGGGCCATGAAACACCTGCTTGCCGCACGGGCCCTCAATATCAGGGATTAAATTGACAACACTTTGTTTTTATTTAATTTATATAAT
>JBFFHG010000533.1:0-3768 GCA_041557055.1 Desulfosarcinaceae bacterium | reverse complement strand
TGGCCTATCGGCATGATCTTCGGATCATAACCACAAGCACCCCGGTTACGATCAGCGGGCAGGCCATCCAATTGCATGCGGCCACAATGACCTATGACCTCAACACCAACCAGACGCAATTCAACGGTCCTGTGGAGGGGATATTGCATGAAAACCCCATCATATAGCCGCCGAGGCATCCTGATCAGCCTGATTTCCGCGCTGATCGCCGGCGCATTATTGTTCTGCCCGGACAACCAAAACCGCCTATTGGCAGCCGATAAAACGGAAAAAGCGCAGCCGGTCCCCATTCAAATAACGGCGGATGAATTGGTGACCAATAACAAAACACACGCCGCAACCTTCAAGGGCAGCGTCACGGCCGTACAGGATGACACAAAACTGACCGCCAACCAACTGACGATTTTTTACAAATCAAAAAGCGGCGAAGCATCGGGCGGCACCAATGACATTGAACGATTGGAGGCCGAAGGAGACGTCCGTATCGTGTTTGATAACAAACTTGCTGTCAGCAACCATGCAGTTTATATTATAGACAAGCGCAAACTGATACTGGAAGGACCGGGCTCGAAAGTCATCAGCGGTCAGGATGAAATTACCGGGACCAAAATCACTTTTTATCGCAATGACGGCCGCATGGTCCTTGAAAGTGACAGCAAAACCAGGGTTAAAGCGGTCATTCATTCCGATCAAAGAGGCTTGAACTGATGTTGGGCACCTGATATACCAGACGCTTCATGCAAAGACAAAATACGAAAGCCTTATATGGCGAAGCTGGCGATACAAAACTTGGCAAAAAGTTACAGCGGCCGTAGCGTGGTTAAAACGGTGAGTTTGGCTGTGACCTCCGGTAAAGTCACCGGATTGTTAGGCCCCAACGGGGCCGGCAAAACCACCACCTTTTACATGACGGTGGGGATGGTCAAACCGGATGCCGGGCAGGTTATGCTCGATGAGGAGGATGTCACGGATTGCCCGATGTATGTTCGAGCCCGAAAAGGATTGGGCTATCTGCCCCAAGAGGCTTCCATATTCCGAAAACTGACCGTGCGCCAGAATGTATTGGCCATTCTGGAAACCATGCCGCTTAACAAGGTCGAGCAAAAGGCTCGGGCCGAAGCGTTGCTGAAAGAATTAGGCATCATTCATCTGGCCCGCCAGCGCGCCAACGTATTATCCGGTGGAGAGCGGCGCCGGCTTGAAATCAGCCGGGCCCTGGCGACCAATCCTGCTTTTATTTTATTGGACGAACCTTTTGCAGGCATTGATCCACTAGCGGTGGCCGATATCAAAAAAATAATCGACCACCTGAAGCAGCGGGGTATCGGCATTTTAATCTCTGACCACAATGTCCGGGAGACACTGGAAGCCTGTGACGAGGCTTTTATCCTGGCCGACGGGCAAGTGATTGAATCAGGACCGCCGCATAAAATTGCGCAAAGTCAAATTGCGCGACGCATTTACTTAGGGGACGAATTCAGGTTGTAATATGGCTATTGAACTTCGACAACAACTCAAACTCACCCAGCAGTTGATCATGACGCCTCAACTGCAAATGGCAATCAAGCTTCTCCAGCTATCCCGGCTGGAGTTGATGGATGCCATTCGACAAGAGATGGAAGAGAATCCGACCCTTGAGGAGTCCCAGGAACTAGCGCCCAAAGAGCGGTTGGATGAAGAACCCCAGGCGCAAGTGGAACCCGTAGAAAAAACCAAAGAAGTCACCATTGACGATAAACTCTCCAGCGATATCGACTGGAGCAACTATATAGACGAATACAACTCACCGGGCCGCGTACGGCTTGAAAGCGAAGACCGGGAGGCGCCCCAATACGAGGCTTTCATCTCTCACAAAGAGTCCCTCAGTGATCATTTGCTCTGGCAACTGCTGATGGCCTCGCCCAGCCCGGAGGAGAAGCGCCTCGGCAGCCTGATTATCGGCAACCTTAACAAAGACGGCTATTTACAATCCAGTTCGGAAGATCTGGCGCTTCAGGGCAATGTGACCGCTGAAGATATCGAAGAAGTCCTGTTTCTGATGCAATCGTTCGATCCCCTTGGCGTATGCGCCCGTGATCTGAAAGAGTGTCTGTTGCTGCAGGCCAACGCCCTGGGATTGAAAAACACGCTGGTTACCCGGATTATCAGCGACCACATCCACCATCTGGAAAACAAGAATTATAAAGCCATCTGCCGGGCGCTGAAAGTCAGCATGGAAGAGGTCATAGCGGCCGTCAACGTCATCACCAACATGGAACCCAAACCCGGCCGCATGTTCAGCGAAGAAGAGCCGCAATACATCACACCGGACATCTATGTTTACAAAGCCGAGGATGACTTTATCGTGGTGGTGAATGACGACGGCCTTCCCAAACTGAGGGTCAACTCTTTTTACAAACAGGCCATCTCACATAAAAATGAAGTCAGCGGAAACGCCCGCGATTATATTCAGGACAAACTGCGATCCGCGGCCTGGCTCATTCGAAGCATCCACCAGCGGCAGAAAACGATCTACAAAGTAATGAAAAGCATTTTAAAATTTCAACGCGACTTTTTTGACAAGGGCATCACCCACCTCAAGCCCATGGTCCTGCGCGATGTGGCCGAGGACATCGGTATGCACGAATCGACCATCAGCCGCGTGACAACCAACAAATATGCCTACACCCCCCAGGGAATCTTCGAACTCAAGTATTTTTTCAACAGTTCCATTAGGCGCGTCTATGGCGAAGCGATCGCGTCAGCCAGCGTCATGGCCAAGATAAAGCGCCTGATTGAAAGTGAAAATCCGCGAAAGCCCCATAGCGACAGCAAAATGGCTGAATTGCTGAAATCGGAAAACATCGATATTGCGCGGCGCACTGTGGCAAAATACCGGGAAATGATGGGCGTTCTGCCATCCAGCAAACGCAAGCGTTTAATATAAACCTCCAGCAACGAAAGGACAGGACCATAATACCATCGTTTATTGTGCGTGAAGCGTATAAATTGAGCTGTTTTCTATTCTAATCCAAAGATTTTCCAAGACCTTCACCCAAAAGGAGGCTGCCTATATGCAAACATCCGTTACCTTTAAGAATCTTGACCCTTCCGAGCACCTTAAGACCTATGTCAGTGAAAAACTCAACCGTTTCGACAAGTATCTTTATAATCCCGGCGAAGCCAATGTCGTACTCTCAGTTGAAAAGTTTCGACATATCGCCGAAATCAATATCATCGGAGATCGCCTGAATATCAATGGCAAGGAAGAGACCGAAGACATGTATTCGGCCATCGACATGACCCTTGACAAGCTTGAAAAACAAATCAAGAAAAACAAACAAAAAGTGCGCGAGCACCGAACCGGCAAAGGTAAAATCAGGGATAACAGATTGGAACCCGATCAGGCTTATGAAGAAGAGTCTGAAAAACGCGTCGTGATTCAGAACATTGATTACAAACCCATGGACACCGACGAGGCCATCATGCAAATGGATCTGGTCGATAATAACTTCATGGTCTTCACCAACGCCCGTTCAGGGCGGGTCAATGTCATCTATCGGCGCAAGGATGGGAACTACGGCTTGATTCAACCCAGCCATTGACCGGGGCAATGGCCTTTAAAAAAAACGAAAAAGGCCGCGCTCAAAACGGCACATTAAATTTTATGTCCCTAAGTGAAAATAATGGACAACCAATGAAAATTCTCGATGTTCTGGATAAAGAAGCAATCAATGTCAACATGAGTGCCCGTGACAAAAAGGGCGTCCTCGACGAATTGGTAGCGCC
>JBFFHG010000532.1:0-3774 GCA_041557055.1 Desulfosarcinaceae bacterium | reverse complement strand
TTCGAGGTCCTCGCCAGGGAAGAGGTCAGGGAATACACCTGGGCCGTGGTGGACCGTATTCCCCTGAAGTACAGGGAACTCATCCTGATGCGTTATTTGCAGGGCTTGAAATACGATGAGATCGCCGAGATCAAAAAGAAACTGAATGTTTTGGATCGCAAAATCGATGTGATCCAGTCCCTGGAAGCCGATCGCAAGGCACCCGTGCAGAATCTGGACAGTTTGTATCAACTGCTGGTGGAAAAGCGCATGTGGTACAACCAGATCGAAGAAAAGGGGACAAACTTCAAGCTTAGCGGAATCGCGCTGGATAACCATACCGTGGCGGACTACATGACCCGGATCGAGAAATCGGAGCGTTTCCAGAATGTCCGTTTGTCGGCCATCAAGCAATATGCAATCAAGGACAATGATCTGAAGCTCAAACAGTTCGAGGTTAATTTTCAAAAGAAACCCATGGTGAAAAATCCGGTCGAGGTTAAAAAATAATGGCAAAAGCAATGACATCGGCAGGCAAACTGGCGCCCTTTTTCCAAAGCATAGAGAAGCTGACCAAACTCCAAAGGATCGGCATTTATGCGGCCACGCTGGTTCTGGTAATCGGGCTTTCCGTCTGGATTCTGTTTCTGCCCAAGCACAAAAAAATCGACGGTTTGGGAAAGCAGTTGGTTAAAGTCCAGCAGGAGCTGGAGACCGCCAAGAAGAACGCCTCGGAGTTGAATGACTGGCGCAATAAAATGAAGCAGAAAGAAGCCCGGTATAATACCGTCATGCGCGCCCTTCCGGAAAAAGAGGAGATCCCCTCCCTGCTGGCGGGGATCTCACAGGCGGGACGGGATGCCGGTCTGGAGTTTCTGCTTTTTCAGCCCAAACCGGAAAGCGCCAAGGATTTCTATGCCGAAATACCAGTGGATATCAATGTCAGCGGAGCCTATCATCA
Source organism: Desulfosarcinaceae bacterium (assembly GCA_041557055.1). Taxonomy (GTDB): domain Bacteria; phylum Desulfobacterota; class Desulfobacteria; order Desulfobacterales; family Desulfosarcinaceae; genus JARRKU01. The sequence continues at coordinate 2,834 of JBFFHG010000532.1, read as the reverse complement.
GGTGGCGGTTTTCTTTGACAAGGTTTCCAATTTGCCGCGAATCGTTAACATTCGCAATGTAAGGATGTCGCCCGAAGGGCAAAAGGACGGCGGCGGGACACTAATGACCAGTTGTCAGGCCGTGACGTACAAGTTTATAGAGTCGGCCGGTAAGAAGCCAAAAGGCAGACGCACAAAACGCAAGAGATAGGCGGGGAAACAGGTGACGGCGCACATGGGTAAGACAGTAAAATATCTCATATTGGTAATTGTGACTGCGGCGATGGCAGGGGTCTATGCTTGTGGTGAAGAGGCGCCGCCCCCATCCCGGTCTCGGGTGGTGAAGCAGAAGATAGCCGGCCAGCAAACCCGGCAGCCTGAAACGCCTGCGGCAAGTCAAACGGCCGCGGCCGCGAAGGCTCCGGCATCCGCTCAGCCGGAAACGCCCAAGGGCCCGGGCGATGACGCCGATACGGCCGGGAGCCGGGCAACCTCGGAATTGGTCAGGGAATCCATGGCCATTGCGGGCGGATATGACCCCAAGGGGCGCTTCGATCCCTTTGAGCCCCTCTTTAAGGATGAACCCAATGCGCCCAAAACCTCCCAATCCAAAGATAAGCGAAAAAGACGCGTGCCCCAGACGCCGTTGGAACGGATAGCCATCAGTCAACTCAAGCTGTCGGCCATCATGCGGACCTCCAAAGGCAACAGCGCCATTGTGGAAGATGCTGGAGGCAAAGGGTATGTGATCCGAAAGGGGACATACATCGGCCTCAATTCCGGCCAGGTGATACGGGTCGATAAGAATCATGTGGTCATCGAAGAAGAGATTGAAAACGTGATGGGCGAACTAATCATCCAAAACACCGAGCTTAAACTTCAGAAACCTGCTGGAGAGCTTTAATATGACAACAAAAAGAACACCGATAGCGACCCTTGTATTTATCTTGATTGGATTGACCCTATTGGCGCACGGTTGTGCTGTGCAGTCCGGCTCTTCGCCACCAACCGCCCAGGACCAGCCGCCCCAACTGGTTGCTATTAATGCCATCTCTTCTTCCGAATCAGCCGATGCGACCCTGGTGACGATTTCCGCTGACGGTCCGGTGACCTTCTCATCGTTCAAGAAGCCCGATCCGCCGGCCGTTGTGCTGATCTTGCCGGCCACCAATGTGGATGGTCTGGCGGCCAGCCCCATGCTGGACAGCGCCCTGATCCAAAAAGTGGATGTCAGCGCCGGCAACGGCGGGCGCACCGCGCGAATCGAATTCCAATTGGCCGATGATGCTTCTTACACGGCCAGGCAGGAAGGCAATACTGTTTTATTGGCTTTCAGCAAGCTGCCTTCAGCCGGAATGGCCGGTGACAGCGGCTCTCCGGCTCCGGAAGCGGCAAGCAGCCCTCAGCCGGCGGCTGAGCCGCCATTGCCGCCCGCGTCCCAAGTCGTTTCAACGGCCCGGCCGACCCCGGGCGCAGCGCCGGTTGCCAAAACCACCGCCTGGGTCAACAAGATAGATTTCCTGGGCGAATCGCAGGGTAAATCCACCCTGGTGCTGGGCACCACCCATGCCGTGGATTACCGCATCAATAAAATTGGGCCCCGCAAGATCCAAATCCGGTTGCTCAACACCCGGATTCCATCCTACCGGCAAAGGGCGCTGATAACAACCCGCTTCAACAGCGCCGTGGACCGCGTGGTGCCCTATCAACGCGCCAAGGATGTGAACGAAACCATCGTTTCCATTGAGTTGCGCGAACCGGTGCCCTATTATGCCGAGCAGACCGACAATCTTCTGATGGTTCATTTCGAAGCCTCTTCCGTGCCGCCCAAGCCCTTGGAACAGGCCCAGCTTCCGGCCTGGAAGCAGTCTTTGGCATCGGATGAGGGATCCCCCCGGCCAATAATGCCCCCGGGCCAAACAATCGCCCCAAGCCCGGTGCCGGCGCCCGCCATGCAACCGTCACCTGCCGTTGCCCTGGTCAAAGAGGATGGGGAACGCATGGAAGAGGGCATGATCCAGGAGGACATCGAACTCAGAGCGCTTCTGGCGCCCCGGAAGAAAAAGTATACCGGTGAAAAGATCGCCCTTGATTTTTACGACACCGATATAAAGAACGTATTCCGCATCCTCAGAGAGGTGAGCGGAAAGAATTTCGCCATTGACAAGGATGTCACCGGCAAGGTGACCATGACCCTGGATCAACCCGTGCCCTGGGATCAGGTGCTCGATCTGGTGCTGCGCATGAACCAGCTGGGCATGACCTATGAAGGGGACATCGTTCGCATCGCCACTCTGGAGACGCTCAAGAAGGAAGACGACTTGCGCAAGGCGAAACTGGAATCCCTGCGCAAAGCCCGTGAAGAGGCCAGGGCCCTGGAGCCCCTGGTGACCCGGTACATTGCCGTCAGCTACTCCAGCGCCAAGGAGGAGGTGAAGCCGCATATCGAAAAGATCCTCACCGACGGCCGCGGCAGCGTCACCGTGGATGAGAAGAACAATCAGGTGATCATCACCGATACCGTGCAAAAGGTGCGCCAGGCCCAGGAGATCATTCGACGCATCGACAAGGTCACGGCCCAGGTCATTATCGAGGCCCGGGTGGTGGAGGTGAATCAGGATTTCAGCAAGGAGTTGGGTATCAAGTGGGACATGACATACGGACCGGGCGTTATCGACGGCCTGGGGTGGAACAGCACCACCGATGTGGCCATGAATTTTCCATCCACCGGCGCCACCAGCAGTATCGGCATGAGTTTTTCAAGATTGTCCGGGGTTCCCTTTGTGCTCAATGCCCGGATCAACGCCCTGGAGACCACCGGCAACGGGCGGATTCTCTCCTCGCCCAAAATTTTG
>JBFFHG010000531.1:0-3778 GCA_041557055.1 Desulfosarcinaceae bacterium | reverse complement strand
GGCCAACCGGGACATCAGTTCCGACCGCTTGCGGCCGAGCATGGCGGCGGCAATATCCGGACGACTCAAGGCCATGGTACCGGCTTCGGAACAACAGAACGGAACCGGGGCGACCCCCTCCGGCGCTATTTGATGCAGGAGCTCTTCCCCCCGGCCATCAAGGGAATCGTGACAGGGCTGATGGTAGAAACACACCCCTGACAGCCGGACATGGAGTCCGCGCGCCAGCACAAAAGCGACCGCATCTGAAACCGGGGCATCGAATATATCGGCGGCATTGGTCCGTATCAGGGCGTCACGACAGGTGCCGCAACTGATCACACAGCCGTCAAAGTCGAGATAGCCCAGCATGGAACGGATCTGATTGAAAATGATTGTGTTGCGCAACGCCTGCCGGTTGTTAAGGTCCATCTTGGCATTGGCGCGGGCCGGAAACCCGCAGCAAAGGTATTTCGGCGGCAGAACCACGCGCACACCGGCTTGCAGCAGCAGAAAAATGACCGCCAGGGCAATGTCGGCGTGCAGCCTTTCAGAGCCGCAGCCCGGAAAGTAGAAGACCGTGGCCGCCGCATCCTGCTGCGGGGAGAGCAGCAACGCGTGATTCAAATCGTGGGGGCGCGGGAACAGGGCCGTCAACGGCCGCCCGGCAATGGGCGGCGCAGGGGCGTAGAGAGGCGCCAATATGGGCGCGCGCCGCCACTGGCGGTCGATCAGCCGGGCGCCGGCGCGCTGCAGCCCGCCGCCATATTGCAAAAGAATGCGGCGAACCAGGGCATTGACCGGTTGGGACCGGCTGGAGAGATACCCCAGGACCATGCGCGTCGGCCAGGCTGTCTTTCCGGCCCCGCGGGCAATCAGCACTTCACGTTCCAGAATGGAGACGTCGGCCGTATCGATATCCACCGGACAGGGCGATTGACATTTGTGGCAAAGGGTACAGTGATCGGCGATCTCTCCCAGCCAGCGCAACGGCCGCAATCCAACAGCATGGGAGCGCTGGGCATCATAAAGCAACGCTTCAATGATGCCGGTCAGCGCCAGATTCTTGTTGCGGGGGTGATAAAACAGATTGCCGGCCGGATAAAACACGCAACAGTCGGTCTTGCACCGCCCGCAACGCACGCACTTGGAAATCTTTTCGGCCAGTTGCTCCAGGCGGCCGTAACGCAGAATGCGGGCCTCCAGTTCCATGAGGTTGAACGACGGCGCAAAGACCCGGTCGGCCACGCGCCGGTCGGTCAACTTGCCGGGATTGATCAAGTCGGCCGGGTCGGCTGTCTGCTGATAGGCCTGAAACGCAGCCAGGATTTCGGCATCCAGGTGCTTGATCTTTGTAAAACCGATACCGTGCTCCCCGCTGACCACACCGCCCAGGTCAACGGCCTTCTCCATAATAATATCAGCCGCTTCGGCGGCCCGCAGCATCATTTCACGGTCATTGGAGAAGACCGGGATATTGACATGCACATTGCCGTCGCCGGCATGCATGTGGGTGGCGACAACAATACGGCGGTTGCGGATTTCGGCGATGTCGCGCTGAATTTCCGCCGTCACCTTGCGGTACCCGCGCAACAGCTCCAGCATGGCATCTTGAATGCGGCGCAAATGGGTTTCGGCCCTCAAGTGGCTGCGGCCGGCCAGTTCGATCTGATCCATGGCCCCTTTAAGCAGTTGCCGGGCCCTGGGAAGCTTGGCCGTCAACCATTCGGGGTCCTCGATGGGAACGGCCTTCTCCAGATAGGTGAGCAACTGCCAGATCACCTCCTGCTGATTGCCGCGCTCCTCCTCCACATTCAGATGGTCGACAAAAGCAGCGAATTCAGCCAGGGTTTTCAGGGGCAGAACGATGTCCTCATTGAGCTTGAAGGCGTTGGTGCGGGCGGCAATGGCTCCCAGGCGTTTGCGGTCGCGCCAGAAACGGCGGGCCTCCTGTTCGTTTTGGGCCACGGCCATAAAGGTGTTGGGATACGCTTCCAGCAAGGTCTTCAGACGCCCCAATCCGGAGTCGACCTGATCGGCGCCGTGCCCGACAATATCGATGAGCAGCACAGCCTTGGGGCCCTGGCTGCGGGGCGCTTTGGTCTTGTATTGAATGGCCCGGACATACTCTTCATCGAAATGTTCCAGGGCCATCAGCGCCTCCCGCCCCCTTTGGGCGAAAGCGATCGAGATCCGGTCAATGACCTGGGCGGCCTCTTCCATATCTTCGCCAAAAAATTCAAGGCAGACCGTGCGCTGGTGGGGGTAGGCGCGATGCAAAATAAAGACCGCCGAGGTGATGATGCCGTCGGTCCCTTCTTTCTGGACGCCCGGCAATCCTTCGAGGGTTTTGTTGGTGATATCTTTTCCCAACCCGGGTTTGCGAAGCTGCCAGCCGTGAATATGGATCAGCTTGAGTTGATCACCGGTGGCGGCGTCGGTCACGGCAAAGGAGATGGTCTCCCGGGGGTCGATGCGCCCGCCGGTGGGGTTCAATCGCCGCACCTCAAGCAGCCGGCCGCCCGGAACCGCGATGCGAAAGCTGAACAGATTGTCGATGGCCGTACCCCAGAGAACAGCCCGCTTGCCCCCCGCGTTTTCGGCAATATTCCCGCCGATGGTGCAGGCCCAGGACGATGTGGGATCGGTGGCAAATACCAGGTCGGCGGCGGCGGCGGACTGCATGGCCGCTTCGGTAATCACCCCGGCTTCCAGTTCAATCAGGGAAATGGTCAAGGGTTTCCCGCCGGTTTGTTCAAACGTTGCCGCCTTGATGGCGCCGATCCGGTTGAGTTTCTCGGTATTGATAATGACGCAATCGGCCGCCACCGGAACAGCCCCGCCGGTCAGACCGGTCCCGCCGCCCCGGGGAATCGCTTTGAGCCCGAGGGTTGCAACCGCCTGAAGCACCAACGGCACCTGGGCCTCTTCATGGGGGCGGATCACCGCGACAGGCAGATGCAAACGCCAATCGGTGGCGTCGGTGGCATGGGCCGCAAGGGTGAACGGATCAAAAAAGACATTTTGTTCGCCCACAATGGCGCCCAGACGATGACGCATCCGGGATCGCAACTGGGCCACAGAGGCCAACTCAATGCTCAGGGCATCAAGTTTTCGGCGGCATTTTTCCAACACCAGATCCAGGTCCGGCTCCGGTCGGCCCCGTCCGGCGATCAGCGCCAGGTCTCTTTGGGCGGCATTCAGAAACCGCTGCCGCCGTTCGCCGTTGTCGATCATCTCCTGGTAAAGAAACGGATTGCGGTGATGAATGAAAAGGTCCCCGACAAAGCGCATCAACAAGCGCCAGGAGCGGCCGGTCCGACGCCTGAAAACCAGCCGTTCAAGGGGCGCCAACACCTCGTCCCCGACCAGCAGCGCCAAAATACGCCGGTCGTCGGCAGAGGTGTAATTATAGGGAATCTCCCGGGCCGTTGTTCTGCTCATGGTTTCCTGCTGAAAATTCCGGGTCCGAGCCAAGCATCCAAGAAACAAAAACGCTCCCGGAAGCGAAACCGGACGCGTTTTTGACCCTTGTCAATTCAATTTTCAGGGTCGCCTGATTCTGCAGGCGGCGGAGAAAATTTCCGGTGGACATGCGTCCCACGATCTTCTCCGGCCCGGCAGCCCCGAAAGTCGCAACGGCTGGATTATTAATCAATGGGAGAACCTTTGCAACCCCATTTTCCATTCCCTTCCCGGTAAAAATATTATTGTTCACCAAAGCCGGATTTAAAAATGACGCCAATCCATATTGTCACAAACATTTTCAGGCAGACTGAGAAATTTTCCTGAAAGCCTC
>JBFFHG010000530.1:0-3780 GCA_041557055.1 Desulfosarcinaceae bacterium | reverse complement strand
GGCTGGCGATCACCATGGCACGCCGTCCATGCTCGCGCATCCGGATTGCCAGATGGGGCAGGCGCTGTATGATATCAAAGGCCGCCCGCGGGTCCATGGTGGGCCCCAGCAACATGACCCGGCCCGTGTGCAGGTCTTTGAGACGGTAAATAAACGCCTTGCTGGCGCACACGGCCCCGGCAATCAGGTCGCTGGCCCCGTTGACGAATTTGGTCAGTGAATAGACGACGATGTCCGCGCCCAGGCGGGCCGGTGATACCAATATCGGGCTGAAGGTGTTGTCCACCACCAGGGTGAGCTGGTGTTGCCGGGCCAGTTCCGCCAGTTTGGGAATATGGGCGATTTTCAGCGTGGGGTTGGCGATGGTTTCAACATATAACACTTTGGTGCGATCGGTGATGGCGCGTTTAAAAGACCCGATCTCGGCAGGGTTCACAAAACTGGTGGTGATGCCCATTTCAGGCAACATCTCCTCAAGCAGTGCATGGGTGCCGCCATAGATCGTATCGCTGGAAACGATATGATCGCCGTGGCGGCAGAGTTGAAGCAGGGTGCAGGAGATGGCCGACATGCCGCTTGCGGTTGCCTGGGCGGCCTGGGTGCCTTCAATGGCCGCCAGGTAACGCCCCAGAACAGCGGTGGTCGGATTAAAATGGCGACTGTAAAGAAAACAGCCGTCTTTTTCCGGTCCCCTTATGCCATGAAATATTTCAGGCATATAAGCCGGGTCCATCACGGTAAAGGTTGAGGAGCGGGAAATGGAAGGCGCCACACCACCATGCTCTCCAAATTCTCTGCGTGCCTGGCACAGGTCCTGCTCGGGATTGAATGACTGCATGCACCACCTCCTTTGGTTTAAGGGTCGGATCGGTTGGTTTCCATCCATGAACAGAAATTTGTATTATTATTGATAGTTGCAAATCCAATGATACCATAGCGTGGATGAGTGACAAGCAAAGAATTGGGAAAACATGCGTCCGGGGGCTTATTTGCATTCGCCCAGGCGATGCCCCTTGAAATGGCTGACCATTTTCATTCCCTGACCCTGCGTGGTCATCTGTCCCTCCATTTTGTCCTTATGGTACGTGATCTTGCCTTTGCCTGTCATTTGGCCGCCCGGGACGTCGCATTCGACGGTCCATGAAACGGTATTGCCCTTGACGGTGACATTTTTTTGAACACATTCCTGATTTTGTTTCTCATCCTGAGGAATCAGGTCGTCCTTTTTAATGCATTGAGTGTAGGTGGCGGGCGGCATTTTCATGGGCATGCCGGGAATTTCCATTTCCATCGTGATTTGCCACTGCCCCTCTTGGATATCGGGTCCTGAGCCGGCCTGAGCCGAGGAAGCGACTGCGAGCAACAGTACCAGGCATAATAGGGTTTTTTTTACCATTTGTTCTCCTCCAAATAGATTAGGGTTGGGTCTGAATATGATTTTCAGGGAAACATGGCCATCTCCGGTGAAAATGGGATATGGCAGACAATGCGATGGGGGGCTCATGGCCTTCTGGCATTTGACGTGTGAGGAAAATCATCCGGATTCTGGTTTTTAATCGTCAGGGGGTTCCTGGTCGGATTCGGGTTCCTGGGAGGTTAACCCCAGCCGGATTTTGAAAAACGCCTCTTCTTCATCCGGGGCAATGTCGGCCAATTCTCTAAGGGCTTCACGAATCTCTTTTGATCCTTTAACGTAAGCTTTCCAAACCAGGCTGTATTCATTGCGGACATCGCGCAGGGAATATTTGCCCTGGGTTCCTTTAAGAAAAGCAAAAACCAGCTCGCGAACGGCCTCCCAACTATCGCGGCGGGTCTGATTTTTCAACCCGGTCAGATGATCCAGATTTTTCAGGGTTTTTTTAAGAAAGCGGTTAAAGGAAAATTTCCTCAGGGCAAAGGCCCACAGTCCCAATGAAAAAACGGCGGCGCCTGCGCCCCCGCCGATTTTCATCATCATATCCAAGCCTGCCAGGGCAGGGGCCAGCAGGGTCAGGATAAAAACGGTTGCGCCGGCCATGAAACTGATGCCCGTTGCGATGGCCAGGGATTTGAGGTTGAATTTTCGTGACCGCTTGCGGTAACTGATCAGGGCTTCCAGAAAATGGGCCAGCCGTTCGCCGTGGGTTTCAACGAAAGAGGCCAGGTTGTCCAGGCGGTAACACGGTGCTTGCAGTACCGCGTTTTTAAGCTCTTCGCGCTGGTTTTCAAGGTGCTGAAGATAGCCGATCTCCGTACCCATGCCCGAATGCGAGGCATTATGGGGCGAATAGGTCAGATGGATCATGGGGATGTCTTTGCGGCCGGTAATTTGAGAGAGATTCCAGCAAAGTGTCCCGTAGACCCGCAGCAGGTCGATCATCGAGGCGCATTCATCTATACGGTTCAATACAAACAGCACCCGGTCCTCAAATGTGCGCGCGGGCAGGGTGTCACGCAGGCTGGTATGCGCCTCACGGACGGTTCCGGCCTTATGGGGATCAAAAAGCACCAGCACAAGATCGGCGATTTGGGCCAGATCGCCGATTACCTCTTGATAATTGTAACCCCGGTCTCTTTCGGTGATGCTGTCGAGCATGCCCGGTGTGTCAATGATGGCCAGGTTTTTTAGAAAAGGAGAGTTGACCTTTTTCAATTTAAAGTGGGATGCAAAACGCTGGCCGTGTTTTTTCAGGGTTTCAAATGGGTATTCGGGATCATTGAGCAGAAACTTGCCGTCCCTCTCTTCGGTCGCCTGGATCGGTTCGTTCGGTTGGGAAGCGTCATCGTAAGTGATAACCGTAAAGGAGTCATCCGTTGGCGCCTGACCGGTTTTTTGAATTTTGGCTCCCAAAAAGTCGTTGATCAGGGTTGATTTGCCTGAGGAGTAGTTGCCCAGCAGCAAGACCTGCGGACGCCATTTGATGGTGGTTTCCAGAGGGACGTCGCTGTAACCGTATTTGGTCGCAACTGGTGTTAAATGTCCGGCCACCATTTCCAGCAGTTCGGCCCGAAGGGCTTTTATGTAATTGTCACGATACATGATTGCTCCAGCATAAGTGCCATGCGCGCTTGCTCTGCAGTGATTTCGCTAGGCCGATTGGGTCTGGCATCGTCCTGCCGGGGTATCCATCCGCCATTGCAAGATAGCGAGAACACAGCGCCGGGCCGCAACTGCCATTTCTGGATGAACACTGGCTAGCGTTAAAGGCATATATATGCAATACCTCGATTTAAATCAATAAATTTGATGGCCGCCCGGATTGGCGCTTTGACGGGAGCTTTGTTGTTTTATTAAAAATATACGGGGGGATAGCTCTATTTCGCCAATTGAATCGGTTCTAAAAAACCGTATCAGATACCGAAATAGCTTCTCAATGTGGTCGCATTGAAATGCTCGTTGAATTTACGTTTGACATTGGACCGCAAAGCTTGGGATTTGCAGTTAATCGCCTTGCAGCCGTAGCGGAAATGTTTTTCCATAAGATCCGGACAGTTGTTCAGGTTGGAACGCAGTTTCAATCCATTGGAGGTGACTTTGCGCAACAAGGCGATCTCTTTTCCCATCACCTGATTGGTCTTATTGCGCAGGGCTTGCAAAAAGTCCTGCCGGTCCTGGGGAACCTTGGCATAGGTTACCGAGCGCCCCATATGGTTCAAGGCATGCCCGTCGCTGCCGCCCACCATGACTTTTCCCAGATTAAAACCAAGTACGGTGCATTTGAGGTTCCAGCGGTTTAGGTTGTTGGCGTTGATCACTTCCACCCCGTCCACCAAATGGAAGAGCCGCTCCAACTGTTCAGG
>JBFFHG010000529.1:0-3784 GCA_041557055.1 Desulfosarcinaceae bacterium | reverse complement strand
GTATTAATTCCTGTCCGGGAGAATTGCGCGTTCCATCAGAGCGGATGCCCTCTGACAGTTGTCGGAAGAGGTCCAGATCAGGCAGCGGCTCCCGCGGGCATAGTCCCGGGCCCAGGCCCTGATGCCCAAAGCGATCAGAACCGGGCCTGAGGCCGCTCCGATATCACCGTAACAGTCGGCCGGGTGCCAGAGTTCCAGAGGATCGGCGTGCCGGGTGCCTGTTCGCAGGTAACTGTACATCCACTCGGTGCCCCGAAAACTTTCGCCGTTCAGATCACAGAGGGTCCAATCGAGTTTTTGACCCTCTTTCAAGACTGCCAGGGTGTCGTGCAGCGTTCCGGTGAGGCCCTGGCCGGTGCAGATGCCGTCCGAATCGTAAGGGTGGGGTTCCTGGGAGCTGGTTACCGATAAAATGCGGGCCAGGGGGATGAGGCCATGGCGCCGGCTGGCTTGTTCCGAGGCCAGCAGACAGAAACCAGCCCCTTCGCCCGGTATAAATCCATCCTTGTTTTCATCGGTGTGCAGCCTTTGGGTATCATCGAGCCACTCAAGGGTGTCGGGATGCAGGTAGGAGTCGACCCCGCCGGCCATGGCCAGTTGGGTACGACCGGCCTGAATCCATTGAACGGCCTGCTCAACCGCCATCAAGCCCGAAGCATGCCCGGCGGGCACCACCGCTGTCATATCAGAAGGAAAATGCAGGTCCGCGTTTTTTTCGATATGATTCAATATAACCTGAGAATCGTGAGCTTCAAACCCTGCGCGAACCTCGGGCAACCCCAGGCAAAAAGACAAGTGGGGCAACTTGGAATGCTCCCGGATTGGCAACAGCGCTTCACAAAGGGCTGTCAGGGCCAGTTCGCACAAACGCGCGCTCCCCATCTTCTGCGTTTCCAGAAAATCGCAGGCGGCCAGAACCATGGGTTCACCGGCATTGCTGATAAGCGCGGATTCACGAAATCCGGACAGATCCGCACGCACCGAGCCGGCCGTCATGGCGGCATCAACGCCCACAGCGGTGACGGCGCCGACACCGACGACAACCACCGGAATTTTTTGTTGCAATGCTCCTGAAGCCATAAAAATCAGTGCCAGTTCTTGGTTCTCTTTTCGGTAATAACCGTTTTCTCCAACTCGAATTTTTTGCGGTGACACGCGAGCATGCTCTGCCAGACCATCATCACCCGCGGCGCATCCGGCTCGATAATCACGCTTGCCAGCTTGGCGTTGTGATAAACCCACCGGCCGGACAGACGGGTGCGAAAACTCAAAGCCGGCTTGGGCAGTTGGAAAGACAATCTCCCGTCGGTTGTCATATGCTGAAGATCAACGGGCTCCCCACCACGCAAATGGGGTACCGCGACCATGTCCGGATGGGCGCCGGTAAAAAAGCGCGGGTCAAAATCATCCGGGTAAAGCGGCATGCGCGCCTCAATCCATTTTTGATCGTAGGTGCCGGCATACTGACGCCGCGGCAACCAATGTTTGCCGATGATACCGAACCCTGCCGGCATGGGTCGATCTTTCCAAGAGTGAATCTCCTGGCGGGGATCCTCCAGATTCGGCAGCGGTTTGCCATTGAGAAACTGGGGACTTAAACCAAAACCGGCGCCAATGGGGTTACGATGTTCGGCTCCGTGTTTTTTTGGATTGTCATCACTCAAGTCGACACCGCCGAAAGCCCGCTCATACAGTAAGGGCATTTTCTGAAAAGGCCGGGCATCGGTCATCACCATACCGATGAGAGAGTTTTCCCAAAAACGATCCCCATGCACGCGAACCGTCTTTTGAAGCGGCCCCACCTGAACGCCGGCATCCAACCGGGAAACGGCTTTGCCCTTGGGCGCATACACATGCCCATTGATAATCACATCGCTCCCCGGCTTTCTGAAGATCAGCTCATTCTCATATTTCATGCTCGACTGGGCGGGTTCACCGTAGAATTCATCAGCCAGGCAAACCGGCGCCTGGTCATCGGCCACAACGGTTTTGCCTTGAACGATCTCATAGGTGGCTTTAACGGCCAGTACCCAGATCTCGGCGCCATCCAAATCCAATAAGAGGGCGCTCCCGGCTTCATAGGGGGTGCGATTATCCAGTTGCAGCATGATGAGGCAACCTGTTCATTAGTTGATTTTCACGGCGGCGCCCTTGACTTTGTTGACCTGCCGCGCCCGGCTGATAATGTAATTGCCTTTGATGATGATCTTGCCGTCGCTTTGCATGATCAACGAACTTTGCCCGCACCGGATCTCCACGCGTTTGGCGGCATCCAGAACAATGTTGCGGCCATCGACGCGGATATCATCCACCGCCTGCTTGTCCAGATGAATCTCCCGCCGGCTTGCAATGGGTGCATCCTGAATCAAACCGATAACGATCGGCAACCGTTGATCCGCATTTTCAAATGCCAGCACCACATTTTTTTTCACATCCCCGTCCCCCACCTTCACGGTCGATCGGGCGGTCAGCAGCCCATAGGAATTGCCGGGGAAGTCAACCAGGATCTGACCGTCCGATTCAATGGAGACGATCGTTCCGGTAACCAGGTGGCAAGAGGGCATTAACGCATTGTCCGCGCCGTGCGGGCCGGCCGGCCGCTCTTGCAGGGCTGTCGCGCCGCGGGGTTTCTCTTTCATACTTAGTTCTCTCCAATCTTACTGCCTTTGATCTTGACGTCGCCGGAACCTTTTATGCTGATTTTTTTACCTTTTATGCTGATATCGCCGTTTTTTTTCAAGGTAATGCTGGCCCGGCCGCATTTAATCGTCAGTTGCTCCTTGATCTCGATGACGCCTTTCTTTTTGCCGTTCAGCACAAAATCATCGCCGGATGTGAAACTCATCTTTTTGCCGGACTGCAGGGAAATATCCTTACCGGCATTCCCGGAAATGCTTTTTCCGGCGTTGACCGATTTGTTTTTGCCCACATTTTCGCTGCTGTCGGCACCCACATTGACCGATTTAAGGGCCCCGATCTCTTCGGCTTTTGCAGCGCCCACGGTTTCGTTCATGGCCGCGCCCACGGTGATCTGATAGGCAGCCCCCACGGATACGGATTTTATGACGCCCACGGTGTCGGTCTGGTTGGCGGCCACAGTCAGGCCCATGTTGGCGCCGATGGTCTCCGTATGATTGCTGCCCACGGTAATGGTTTTGTTGGCGCCGATGGTTTCACTTTGGTCATTGCCCACGCTTTTGGTGCGGTTGGCTCCCACCGACAGGCTTTCATTGCTGCCCACGGTTTGGTTTTTGTCGTTATCAATGGCAATGGTCCAGTCCTTCTGGCCGTGGATGTAGATCTCTTCGCCGCCCTTCTTGTCCTCGAATCGGATTTCATTGGAACCGCCGCCCCCTTTGGAAGAGTCGGATTTAATGGTGCTTTTGGTCTTTTCAGCAGGCAGAGGATAAGGCGGCGTATTGGTGCCGTGGTACACCCGCCCGGTAATGATGGGCCGGTCCGGGTCGCCTTCGATGAAATCCACGATGACCTCCTGGCCGATACGCGGAATGAACATGGCGCCCCACCCTGTTCCGGCCCAGGCCTGGCTGACGCGAATCCAGCACGAACTGTTCTCATCTTTTTTGCCCTGACGATCCCAATGGAACTGAACTTTGACGCGGCCATGCTCGTCCGGGTATATCTCCTCGCCGGAAGGACCGGTGACAATGGCTGTCTGGACGCCTTCCACCACCGGCCGGGGTGTCTCCCGCTCGGGCCTCAGGGTAACCGTGGAGGGAACAGCCAGAAACGTGTTGCCCCATTGGGTGCCTTCACCGTCGCC
>JBFFHG010000528.1:0-3784 GCA_041557055.1 Desulfosarcinaceae bacterium | reverse complement strand
TGGTTCATGATCTTTTTGAACTTTTCCGGGTGGGTGAAGATCATGGCAGAGTATTCGTTGAAGTCGTTTTCGAAGTCTGTCTGCCCATAATCAGTTACAAAGCCCTTTTCATAATCAGCTGTCCTGCCTTCACCAGTAGTTTCCCTATCTTCCCAATTATTGTATATTTCAACTAGGTATTTAAAATTTTTAGGATTATATTCTTCCCATGGATTGATGAAGAAAGAATGTCTTTTCAGCAACAGGGAGCTGAACTCATGATTAAAAGTACGCATCGCACGATTTTCATCTTTTGTGCCATCATCTACCAAATAGACAATCCTTCTGAACGGATCATACGTTCCGCTGTATTTAAATCCATCTTCATCAATCTCTCCGGCAAACTGAATTGTATTGAGATATTTCTTGATTATACCATCAGGATATTTGCCAAGTGCTGTCTGCAAAATATCAGGATAGCGCGCCAACACCCGGTGCCGGATGGGTGTGACCTTGCTGTTTTGCGCCGGACCTGCCGGGATTGGCGGATTTTCCAAGGGGGAGAAAAAATCATCTCCGTCCTCGTAGACGATCCTGATCCCGTACCTGGTGGTGATGGGTTTGAACAACCTGTCGATCTCTTCCCTGGTAAAGGTTTTGTTGCTGTAGATCAAATACCCTTCCGAGATTGCCCATACCAGCATGGTGACCGACAACGATATGAATAAAAACCTTTTCATATTATGCCGCTGGAATTCCTTTTTGCATAGCGTAGATACTGCGGGCTATTGGGATCGATGGTGTGCAAAAAGGGCGTCATTGACGTGGTCTGGCCGGTCATGCTTATCGTGCGGATGTACCACGTCAATGCTGCGCCGACGATCGCCCATGCGACTATCACTGAAATTTCTTTTGTTTCCTTAACGGTTTTTTGCCAGTCTATTGTGTCAGCTGGATTTTTTTTCTCAGCCTGCGTTTTCTGAGAATTCAAAACCCGAACCGGCTCCTCAACCAATCCCCTGGGTTTGGGCTCGAAGGTAACCGTGACCTTGAACTCCAGGTCGGCGCTGTACTTGTACCGGCGACCGCCGGCTTCCACGGTGCCGCCGGCTGTGGGGGCTTTGAGCGTGCCGGATAACTGCAGGGGCGATTCCGCATGCACCGCCACCGTGTAAGGTCCCAGACCAGCCTCGGCGGCAATGGGCGCTTTGATCTTGATCTTGTCCGTGCCGCTGTCAAACCCGATCTCGGGTTTGGCGGTCAGGGCGCACAGGGCCGGATCATAGGCTTCCTGCAATTTGAACTTGGCCTGGGCGGGGTCCTTGCTCATGAGCAGCTCCAGGCTGTGGCGGAACCTGTCCCCGGACATGAGTTCGACGGCGATTTCACCGCTCATCTCGGTTTTGATGGTGAAGCTGGTGCCATGGTCGATGTATTCGATGGGCGGCGTGTCGCGGCCGATGGTGTACGTCAATTTCAGGTTGACCGGCATGGCGGTGGTGCCGCCATCGTGTTTGGTTCCGGTTCCCGGGGGGATCTTCTTGCGATTTCCGGGAACCATGATCAACTGGCCCACGTAAATCAGGTTGGGATCTTTAATCGGCAGCAGCAGCTTGGGCCGGCCGGGTTTTGCGGCCTCCCGGTTATGGCAATCCCTGATCGCCTCCCACTTGGCGCCGCTGCCCAGGTAGCGGCACGCCAGTCCCCATAAGCTGTCACCCCTTCGGACCGTGTGACAAATCGCCATATCTTTCTCCTTTTTCCGGATAGTGTTTTTTTATGCCCTGCAGTTTTTTTCCAGGCTCCAGGCGCCGGCCACGTTGCCTGCGGACCAGCCGCCGGCGCGGTTTTGTTGGGTGTAGCACCATTGGACCCGGCCATAGGCAAAGGAGACATCATCTTCGGGAAACCCGCCGTCTCCGGATGTGTTGAATGCACTGATCATGCAGTTGGTAAAGGTGTATTGCATAAACCGCGCATTGTCGCCGCCGGCGCGGCAAAATTCCACCACGATGGTATCGATATGGGTGCCGGCGGCACATGCCAGGGCCAGCCCGGGCGATGCCTTGTCCAGCAGCTTGGTAAAGCCGAAATGGGCGAAATCAGCGCGCTCGGCGGTTGCGCCGCCCACGCTGCCGGCGGTTCGGGATACTTTCTGCCGGAGATTCAGATCGCAACTCAGGATTTCAATCCAGCCGACATGACGCGCATCCATGCTCTCTCCGTCAATGTCCTGGATTTTAATGAAAACGTCATAGGCCATGATACAAAATTCTCCTTTTTGGGGTTGCCGCAATAATGGTGCGCCTTTAAAGCGAACTCAAATCCGGCGTTGACCTGTCATTTTTTATCAGACCCCCGACGCGGCCGGCCGGGGTGATACGCAGCAGAACAGAGAATAGATGACAACTTGTCCGCTATACAAAAAAATATCGGGGATTGCAATGGTTGATCAGGCCGGCCGCCGGGGCGATCGCATATCCCCGCGCTGTGAACGGCATGGGCGGCGGAAGATCCTTTTCAAAGAAATGCAAATACCGCATGATGGACCGCGCCTGGCGCGGTCATCGGGGCGGATGCCGCGCTACAGGTTGTCCAGGTGGTGTATCCAGTTCTCCAAATGAGGCGTTTCCAACATGCGGTAATGGTCACCGGGAACATCGACCACGCGGAGGGTGCCCTTGATATGCCGGCGCCACCCCAGCTCCGGCGCGTCAATCCGCTTTTTGATACCGTCCTGGGCCACAAACAGGGTCACGGGACCGCCATAGACCGGCGGACGGTAGCGAATCAGCGCGTGGATCAAACCGCAGAACACGGCAAAAACCCGTCGCAAATACGCCTCCTGACCGGAATCTTCGGAGAGTATGCCGAACTTGCGGGCGCACCGGTTCAAAATCTCCCATTTGCGGTTTTCGGACCATGAATCAATCGCCCGGACAAGGGCTTGGGCGCCGGATGATGGCTCGATCCGGCAGACATCATGAAAATACGACAGCGCATCCACATGGTGCTGTCCCGCCAACTCTTGCACAAAAGCCAAAAATTGTACGGCCGGATCTGAATATCGCCGGTAAAATTCAGGCGCCGGTGAATCAAGAAGCAATACGGCTGCGGGCCTCATGCCGGCGGCTTCCAGGGCACACGCCATTTCATGAACGATCGCCCCGCCTGTTGAAAAACCGCATAAAACAAATCCGGCGTCCGGCGCACGGGCGGCAACCCCGTCGGCATACATTTTTGCCAACGCCGGCACGGTGTCCGGTAAAACCGTTTCCGGGGAAAGGCCGGGGGCCGGAAAGGCGTATACTTTTCTCTTTCCGTCCTGGCCCCGGGCGAATTCCAGATAGCAGGTGATTGCGCCGTTTGCCGGATGAACGCAAAAGAGCGCCGGTTTGTCTCCGCGCGCATTCAATTCCACCATGGGGGAAGATCCGACCCGGGGCGATCGCTTTTTTAAAAGGGCTGCGAATTGGGCCACGGTGGGGGCTTGAAAGATGGCGGCCATCGGAACGGGTCCAAGTTGTTTTTGCACGAGCTCTATGAGTTTAACCGCTTTTAAGGAGTGACCGCCGCAATAAAAGAAATTATCATCGATGCCTATGGGTGACAGGTCCAGCACCTGGGACCAGATGGCCGCCAAGTCCTGTTCAACGGGGTTTCGCGGCGCTCTGTACGGCACTTGACCGTTTCCGGCGGGTTTCGCTTGGCGCATCAGCGCCTTGCGGTCGATTTTGCCGCTGGGCGTTGTGGGAAAATCGTCCAAAAAGAGAAACGCGGACGGGATCATATACCCGGGCAGTCG
>JBFFHG010000527.1:0-3790 GCA_041557055.1 Desulfosarcinaceae bacterium | reverse complement strand
GGCGCTCGGACGCTCGCGGGGTCATTGTGGGGCTGACCCGCTATATCACCAAGGCCCACATTGCCCGCGCCGTGCTCGAAACCAACGCCTACCAGACCTTGGATGTGATGGAAGCCATGCAAAAGGACGCCGGGGTGGGTTTCAACAACCTCAAAGTGGACGGCGGCATGGTCGGCAACGACCTGTTAATGCAAATTCAGGCCAATCTGCTCAATGTGCCGGTGGTGCGCCCGCAAATCATTGAAACCACTGCCCTGGGCGCAGCTTACGCGGCCGGCCTGGCCTGCGGTGTCTGGACCTGCATGAACAAGTTGAAAAACGACTGCACCGAAGATAAAACCTGGTATCCGGCCATGGACCCCGAAGAACGTCAAAAAGGCATCAAGGCATGGAAAAAGGCGGTCCAGCGCACCTTTGACTGGATGGATTAAAAAAACTATAACGCTGCAAAAGCCGGAGGGCTTCAGAGTCAAGGCGCCAAGGGTGACGCTATCGTGATTTACCGCCAACCCTTGGTAATTCAGAATCTGGAGTCCTGCGGCTTTCCCGCAGGGGAAAAAAGATGGCGTAAAACAGACCGATCCTCAACATACCCAATGGATGCCTGCGGTTGAACCCCTTGCCCCGCCTTGACCTTAGACCCGAGGCAAGGTTTTGAAACCACTTATAATATCTCTTCGCCATCTTTTTTATGCAACCATAGGGGGCACCAGTGTTTGGATATGCCAACGGGATCTTTCTCCTCTTTTTCCCATGAAATACCAAATAGTCCGTCTTTTTTCACCACGTTGTTTATCCAACATCAGAATTGCGTCAATCCCTTTGCGACCCTCTCTTTTTGCGCTGTACCTTGACCCGAACGTCACAATATCATTAAATCACAAGCCATCTCAAAAAAGTCTTTTGGCCCAATCCCGGTGTTGGATCCGGGTTTCAAATCCACAACATACCGGCGCATGCCTGCGGTTTGAAACCCTGATACGCCTTGATCTTGAACCAAAATCCGTTTTTTGAGATAGCTTGTGGTGTCCATCCATAAATGGCCAATTTGCCCGCCATCTATGTTGCGCTCAAAATTTTGTCCCCGCAATATCAATCACATGCCTGCGGTAAAATTTTCCGCAGGCCTTGATCCCGACCCAATTGGCCATTTATGGACGGACACTGGATTTGGGAATCATGGATGCCCCCCACCCCGAGTAATCGCCCCCCTGGCGGTGAGGTGACGGTAGATCTGGTACCCACAGGGACCGGCTTCACACGCAAATCGCAGCCGGCTACCGTTGCTGACCAATTTTCCGACCACTTAGTCGAGGGCCGCAAGGGTGCCGTCTATTTTACCGTAGTGATCTACTGCGACCCCTTGACAACGCGGGATCCGGAGTCCTGCGGCTTTGCCGCAGGGGAAAAAGATGGCGTACAGACCCGATCCTCAAGTGCACCCCGGGAAAATTGCCCGGATGGTACCCCAATTCAGCGCTTGTTCGATACCCAAAAGGGGCTGATATCTCTTCGCCATCTTTTTTATGCAACCATCGGGCTAACATAACCAACGGTTGCAAGGATGGCAGGTCTTTCGGGGTCAATGGGCTACCGCCGCGGTCAGCGAAATTCATCATGACCCTCAATGGCCCCTCAACAGCTCGTCGGAGGTCATGATGAATTTTCGCGGGTCACACGTACCGGAAAAACTCTCAACGCGAGCCATCACATGCTTCGACGGTCAAAATTGGCGAAGTACTCCTCAAAAATCTTTCAAAAATCCCCCCTGCCAACTCTTTTTTACTGCTTTCACAGTTTTTTTCACTGAACAGTTATGGTTTGCGCTTTGCTTTTTCATACGAATAAGATAACATCATTTAAAAATATCAACACAATCTATTTTCGGTCGTACGATACATAGCGGCACTAATTTTTGCGTATAAAAGCAACTCCTGCTGTATTTCATCCCGCCGTACAATTCAATATATGTGCAATTAGTTATGCCGCTGTATATATAAACCTTAAAGCACTATAACATTTGCAGCATACAGATAGGAGAAAGACACAATGAGTCCGCGGCAATCCGGTTCTTCAAAAGCAAAGCAGAAAAAAATCGACCCCATGGCCACCAAAATAAAAATGGGATCTTCTTTAAAAAAGCTGATGCAGGATACTCCCTTTGAGAAAATAACTGTCAATGATATCGTCAACGATTGCGGCATCAACCGCCAAACCCTTTATTATCATTTCGAAAACGTCCATGAGCTTTTGAGATGGATTTTCCAGACCGAGGTCCTTGAGGGGTTGGATGCGCTCATCACCTATGAAACCTGGCCGGATGCCTATTATAAGCTGTTTGAATATATACTGCAAAACAAGAACTTCTGCAAGAACACCTATCAAGCTATAGGTAAAGCCAAAATTGAGCGCTTTCTTTTCAAAACGACCAGTCATTTGATAATGACCGTCGTACAGGAATTATCCCATGATATGAATGTGGCCGCCAAATACAAGAAATTCATTGTCGAATTTTATCAGTATGCCTTAGCCGGATTGATAATCAACTGGATGACGAGAGGTGCCCTTGAAAATCCCAAAGACATTATCGCCGTACTGTGTGTTATGGTGGAGGGAGAAATAAAGCAGGCACTGGAACGATTTGCAAAGCTATAACAAACGGTTAAGGGATCGTCGCAGGCCGCACGAACCCTTAACCGGTGGCGCTTTGTCCCTGGTGGCCTCCGGATTTTGCATCAGCAAAGTTCGCCCTGAGGTTGTAAAATCCGGAGGGCTTCGCAGTCAAAGCCTTGAGGGTGAAGCGGTAGCAGTCTACTGCGAAGCATTGGCAATGCAGAATCTGGAGCCCTCCGGCTTTGCCACAGAAAAAAAAGATGGTGTAAAACAGATCCGATCCTAAAGTCCACCCCGGGTAAATTCCTCAGATCGTGACCCAATTCGACACTTGTTCAATACCCACAAGGGCCTGATATCTCTTCGCCATCTTTTTTATGCAACCACAGGGTATATATAACAAGAGAAGAAGACAACGGACAACCTGCGACCCGCCATCTTCTTCGACTCAACCCAACACTTCGAAAGAACTCCGCATCCGCTGCACGTTCAATACCCGCAAACCTAAAAACCCTCGACCATTCTTCCATACAGGCCGGGGCGGTTTATAAGCGGCAGGCCCCCGCTTCCCTTCTTGCCGCCGTGGGGGAGGGAGAAAAAGAGGGCCTGCCTGTTTATTATCTCTCTATGCCATGCTCCGCTATTTCATCATGGACGCGCCGGCTCCCAGAAGCACTCTACAATCATATTCACCTTTGTAGAAAGCTGGAAGCTTTTTGTAATCATGAAGTCCGCATAAAGTATAAACCGCTTCCTGGGCGGTGCGGACAGACATCTCCACTGTAAAAGACACAACATCCGGCATTTCCGCAAACTGTCCAATAAATGCGATATTATTGGAGCACTCCGGCACAACCAAGGGGCGATCTGTTTTCTTGCGTGTCATAAACTGGCTGGTGATATACGGCATAATGCAGGGCAGACAGATGGTTGTATCCAGAAATCCGGGCAAGTCATCCTGCCAGCCTAGCTGATAGCAAAGCTCTGTAAAAATTTCAGCGCCACTGCATTGCACCATGGGTTTTTTCACGTAATCCCCCGGCTTGTCCGGGTAAAGCCCATAGCCCCAAAATGTGTCCACCTCTTCAGGCTGGTTGCTGAAATGCGGCTGATAGGGAACGACAATGCTCATAAACCATCCGGAATTTTTGAATGTCATCAAACCACCGGTACCCGG
>JBFFHG010000526.1:0-3791 GCA_041557055.1 Desulfosarcinaceae bacterium | reverse complement strand
GTGTGGCGGCCGCCATGCTCAACAGCACGCTGAACCCGGAACAATACCACCGCAATATGACGCTTATGAAAAGCGGCCGGGCCAAATTGCTCTATGTGGCTCCGGAAACCCTGCTAAAGCCTGCATTGCTGGATTTTCTGACCGCTATGCAGGTCGATTGTCTGGCCGTGGACGAGGTCCACTGCATATCCGAATGGGGCCACGATTTCAGACCCGAATACAGACGCTTGAGCGAGGTCCGGCAGCATCTGGGAAACGCGGTTTGCCTGGCCCTTACCGCCACGGCCACCCACCAGGTGCGCCAGGATATCAAAAGCTGCCTGGAGTTGAACCAGGGGGCCGAATGCATAGCCGGTTTTGACCGCCCCAACCTGTTTTTGCAGGTTGCCTTAAAGGACAATCCCTATGCCCAAACCATTGAGGCGATTCGCAGCCAGCCCGGACAACCCGGCATCGTTTACTGCGCCACCCGGCGCCAGGTGGATCAGTTGTCCAAAGCCCTTGTTGAAGATGGCATCCCCGCCCTGCCCTACCATGCCGGTCTGCCGGATGAGGAGCGCCATCGAAATCAACAATGTTTTTCCCGGGACGACACTCAGGTCATGGTAGCCACCATCGCCTTCGGCATGGGCATCGACAAGTCCAATGTCCGCTTTGTGATTCACTACGACCTGCCCAAAAATATCGAGGGCTATTACCAGGAGATCGGTCGTGCCGGCCGCGATGGTGCCAGATCCCACTGTCTGTTGCTCTACTCTTACGGAGATATCCACAAAGTCAAGTACATGATCAATCGGATGGCCCCGGTCAGGCAGCGCACGGCCATCCTGCTGCTGACCGCCATGCTTGGATATGTTGAAAGCGATATCTGCCGCCGCAAAGTGCTTTTGGACTACTTTGGAGACAACTGCAACACCGCCAACTGCGGCATGTGCGACAACTGCCTGACGCAAGACATGCAAACCGAAAATTTGACCGTGGCCGCCCAGAAACTGCTCTCCTGCGTTAAACGCACCAACGAAAGTTTCGGCGTGGCGCATGTTATCGATGTGCTGCGGGGTTCAAGATCCCGGAAAATCCTGGCACTCGGCCATGATAAACTCTCCACTTACGGCATCGGCCTTGAATATTCCAAAAGGCAGTGGCGCCAACTGGCCCGCCAGCTTCTGCATAAAGGTTTCATGACCCAGGACATGGCCCATGGCGCCTTGGGGCTCACCTCCCAAGCCTGGAAACTCTTTAAAGGTCAACTGACCTTCAATGGCATCCTGGCGACCGAAACAATTTCTTCGGAACCTGAAAACCGGACACCGCCGGGAACGCAAAACAAGGATCAAACCTATGACGCCACTCTTTTTGGGATATTGAAAAAGAAACGCAAGTCAATGGCTGACGAAGCCCGGGTGCCGCCGTTTGTGATCTTCTCCGACAAAACCCTGATGGAAATGGCCGCCTGGTTCCCCCAGGCCCCGGAGGGATTCCGTGAAATCCACGGCATCGGCCAGGCCAAGGAACAAAAATACGGCGCCGTTTTCATTGCGCTCATTCGGCAATATTGTGTTGAAAACGGCATTGCCGAACGCCAACGCCCGAACGTTTCCAAAAAAAATGCGCGATCGGCCTCCGACCGCACCCAGGCAGGCCTGAAGCGGCGCCATGTGGAAGTCGGCGAGGTATACAACAGCGGGCAATCGATCAATCAACTGATGGACCGGTATGGCGTCAAACGCAATACGATCGTCAACCATCTCTACACCTATTGGCGCGAGCATCACCCCATTCGGTGCGACGGACTCATGGAAGAGATCATCTTGGACAACACCGAGCAAAAGAGGACGCTGGCCCTCTTTGAATCTTTGGGAAGTGATAATTTAAGCCCGGTGTACCAGGCCCTCAACCAAACCGTCAGCTATGATGATCTGCACATCCTAAGGCTCTACTACCTGAACAGTAACAAAACAGAGTAAGCCCTGTCGTTGTTTGGGTAAACCTCGAAACAGAAACCGAGCCGCCTTTTCAGGGGCGGCCCGGCTCTGTTCTTGGGCAGACTTGATGAGCTGTCTACTGTTGCAGGAGTGATTTGGACTTAACAAATTCGGATGACGAAAAGATGATGACAAGATTACCCTTTGGTCATATTTTATTGGCATGGAAACCCAATCAGGGTTTTTTGATGCAAACGCACCTTTCACACTATGGAATCGATTCCGAGGGGGATTTTTTTGTGGATTTTATGTAAAAGCCATCTCAAAGCGGATCAGGCTGTTTGTGAGGCCATTTTTCCAAATGCGGTTACCCTGCAATGGGCTGTTGGTGAGATTGACCAGGGACCTTCATAGTGATAAAATTTTTTTGCAAAGGAACGGAATTCGCCCCTGGCAAAAGCTGACCTTTGCCAATTGGGCGCATGGTGCGCCCTTTCTCGGCAAACCATCAACTCATTTGGATTTATCAATAAATTTAATGGATAATTCAAGATTAACCTATTCAACAGACTCAGGACGAATCTGCCCCTCGTGTGAGCGGCCAATCAAAAAGTGTGTTTGTAAAAAGAAACAACGGACGGAAACCAAAGAGGATGGAATCGTTCGTATTCGGCGTGAGGTGAAGGGCCGCAAAGGTAAAACAGTAACTGTTGTGTACGGTTTTGAAATTGAAGATAATGAGCTTCGAAATATAGCTAAAGAGCTGAAGCGTCAATGCGGAACGGGTGGTTCGGCAATAGATGGAACAATTATAATTCAGGGCGATCATCGGGAAAAAATATTGGCTGAATTGAAAGATCGCGGATTTAATGTAAAACTTGCCGGTGGGTAGATCAAAAGGGCTTCATTATGATTTCAGCTTCTTGTTTACGGCAGGACAATCCGCAGACACCAAGCCGCAACGCAGCCCAAAAGTGTGGAAACCGTCATCAATCGGCAGGCCATTTGAATATGGTGCAATGATACAGGGCCGAAATCGACGCCGATATAGGGTTTTTTCACCAGCGCACCGCCGTAAGTGTTGGGGCCGTTCAGCTTTACGGCCAGGGCGCCTGCAAAAGCGGCTTCGGGATAGCCGGCGTTGGGGCTGCTGTGATGGGCGCCTTCCCTGAAAGCGGTGGCCAGGGTCCGCCGGCCGTGCCGGCCGGAGAGGATTTGGGCGGCCAGCGCAACAAGAAAAACGGAAAGACGCGCCGGAATAAAGTTGGCCCCATCGTCGATACGGGCCGCGGCTCGCCCGAAATGCAAATAGGGTGCATGCTTATAGCCCACCATGGAGTCCAGGGTATTGACCATTTTATAGGCCAGAGCCAGCGGGGCGCCGCCCAGGGCTGCAAAGAAGAGGGGGGCCAGCACGCCGTCCACAAAATTTTCCGCCACCGTCTCCACAGTGGCCCGCGCGATATCGTCCCGGCCGTATCTCTCCACATCCCGCCCCACAATCAGGGCGACTTTGGATCGGGCCATCTTGTCCCGCCCCTGTTTCAACAGCCCGTCTATTTCCAAAGCGGCCAGGGCCAGGGAGCGGGCCGACAAACAGAAGAAGATCAGCAGCACTTCGAGAATTATTCCCGCCAGGGGGGTCAGAGCATATGCAATTCGGGTGAATAATGCCGCGCTCCCCCAACAGCCCAAAATCAAAAAGACTGCAAACAGGGTTCCGGCCCAAATCTCATTTTTAAATGACCTTCTGAATACCGGTTCACAGATTTCAATGGCCCGGCCCATCCAGCGAATGGGATGGGGCAGCCAACGCGGGTCCCCCACCAAGGCGTCCAAAACCAAAGCTGCCGGAAGAATAAGGAG
>JBFFHG010000525.1:0-3795 GCA_041557055.1 Desulfosarcinaceae bacterium | reverse complement strand
GCAAACCTGAATGTCCATGCAGACTATCTTGGTTTTTCTAATACTCTTTCCCAAGCTGCTGCCGGCGGAATTCTAAGCGGAAGCGGATCCGTTAGTTCAGTCGCATCAACCCCAACCGTCATAGCAGAGATAAGAGACAATGGTCAGCTCTTCCCGGTAATCGGTTGGGGAGGTGTCACCGCCTGTTTTTTCGGCTATCACCACCGTGAGGGGGCGCTCAAAGGGATGGGCGATATAGTGTGAACCTGTGATGATGACGGCCATAAATCCGATACCGAACAGGAGGCCCTTGAGCAGATTTGAAGCGAGTGACTTGTGGCGATCGGACAAACAGGGCTCCTTTCCTTTTTTTCACAGCGATGGACTGCCGGGCGGGTTTTGAAATCCTATCCATCAAAACCATACCATAACCTGTCACCGAAGAAAAGAAACCCGGACCTCCAATCGGCATTTGATCTTTCTCTTTTGGCGGGCGATAATGGCCGGGGGCTTTCAGGACGACGCGCCTGAGCCCTTGACCTTGAAATTTCAGAGTTTTGCAACAAGGGGGAGGGGCGTCTTTTTGATTATGAGGCCGGTGACGTGACCCAAAATTCCAAGAGTTGCGACCTTTGCGGGCTGCCTTTGCGTTATGGCAGCCATCCGGCTGTTTTCGGGGGGCAGACGTTGCACTTCTGCTGCGCGGGGTGCCGCATGGTCTATGCCATGCTCATGGAGGCCTCGGAATCCTCTGATCCTGCCCGGTTCAGGGAGAGCGAGTTATACCGGCGCTGTGCAGCGGCCGGGGTGGTCCCGGCCACCGAGGCGGACCTGGCCCGGATCAATCAGACTTCCGCGGATGCTGAGCCGTTGCCGGAAGCGGTCGGATCGGAAACCGAGACCCTGATGCTGCAATTCAAGGTGGCGGGCATGTGGTGTCCGGCTTGTGCCTGGGTGATCGAGACCGCCCTGGGACGCAGGCCGGGAGTGCGCGAGGCGGTTTGCGATTTTGCCACGGACCGCCTGCGCTGCCGTTACGATCCCACGTTTGTCGATCCCGACACCATCAAGGGGGTGGTTCGGAACCTTGGCTATACACCCGAGGTCCCGGGTGAGACGGCGCAAAACGCCCGGCAGCGGGGCGAGTTCATCCGGCTGATCCTTTGCGCCCTGCTCTCCATGAATGTGATGATGCTGTCGTGGGCGCTTTACTCCGGTTTTTTTACTTCCCTGAGCAGCGACGATATCCGCCATATTTCCTGGCCCATCCTGGTGATGGCCACCGTCGTCATGATTTACGGCGGCGGTCCCCTGTTTCGCAAGGCGTGGTGGGGGTTGCGGGCGGCCGCGCCGGGGATGGAGACCCTGGTGTGCCTGGGCGCGGGCAGCGCTTATCTATACAGCATCTGCAATTTCGCCGCCGGAAGCTGGCACCTCTACTTTGATACGGCCGCCACCCTGATCACCCTGGTGCTGCTGGGCAAAACGCTGGAGGCCCGGGCCAAAGCCCGGGTGCGCAATGATCTGGAGGGATTTCTTGCCTTACAGCCCCACAAGGTGCGCCTGTGCAGCCCGAAATTTCCCCAGGGGCGCTTTGCGGATATCGCCCAACTGAAGCCGGGGGATGCCTTCCGGGTGCAGACCGAAGAGATCGTTGCGGCGGACGGTCGCATCCTGGCGGGACGGGGATGGGTGGATGAAGCGGCGGTCACCGGGGAATCGCGTCCCAGAGCGGTGGCGCCGGGGGACCCTGTTACCAGCGGAACCCATCTGCTCAAGGGTGATGTGACGGTCATGACGCAACGTGTGGGCCGTGACGCCATGATCGGGCAGATGATTGCCATTATCGAGGCCGGTCTTGGGCGGCGAACACCCCTGGAGAGCCGCACCGACCGTTGGCTTGCGCTTTTCGTGCCCCTGATGGCGGGGCTTGCGGGGGCCACGGTGATAATCGCCCATGGGGTGGGATCAAGCTGGGAACAGGCCTTTGTGCGGGGACTCACCGTGCTGGTGATCGCCTGCCCCTGCGCTTTGGGCATCGCCATTCCCATGGCCCGCATCGCCGGTATTTCCGGAGCCGGCCGCAAGGGCATCCTGGTGCGCGATTTCGAAGCCTTTGAGCGCAGTATCAGAGCCGACACCGTGGTTTTTGACAAAACCGGCACGCTCACCCAGGGGCGATGGCGCCTGGAACGAGTGGAGGCCCTGCCCGGCTTCAGCGCCGACGAGGCGGCCGCCCTGGCCGCCGGTCTTGAAAAAGAGGCCGACCATGCAATCGCCAGGGCGGTGACAGCCTATGCCCGGCAGCAGGGCCTTGCGCCGGCTCCGGTGGAGAAGATCCAGATCCACCCGAGCGGCATTGAAGGTTGGTTTGAGGGGCGGTACGTGCGAATCGGGAGTTGGGCGTTTGTCACCCAGGGGGCGCCGCCGACCCTGGACAACGTGCCGGACGCGCTTTTTTCCCGGGTTTTTCTGAGCATAAACCGGCAGATCGCCGCGCACCTGTGGTTCGGCGACCAAGTGCGCCAGAGTGCAAAACTTCTGGTCCGGCAGCTTGCAGCGGATGGTTACAGGGTTTATTTGATTTCCGGCGATGCGCACGACACCACGGCGGCTGTGGCTCAAAGGCTGGGCATCGCCGAGGCCCAAGGCGGCCTGTCGCCCATGGACAAGGCGGAATTCGTAACCCGGCTGCAACAGGCGGGCCGGCGGGTGATCATGGTGGGTGACGGCCTGAACGACGCCCCGGCACTGGCCCGGTCCGACCTGTCGGTGGCGCTCCACCGTGATGCGGCCTTGACCCAACAGGCCGCCAGCCTGACCCTGATGCGCGGCGATCCGGCTCAACTGCTCGACTTCCTGGGCCTGGCCGGACAGGTCAATGCCCGGGTGGCGCAGAATCTGGCCTGCGCCTGGATCTACAACCTGGTCGGGATTCCCATCGCCATGAGCGGCTGGCTCAACCCCCTGGTGGCGGTGCTGGCCATGCTGCTCTCCAGTTTGACAGTCATCGGCAATACGTTAAGACCCATTAAAAAATAGATTCACATGCTCCCATCCTGTTTTGATGATCATTCAACCCCTGCTGGTGTGCAATGCGCTTAAATGTGCTATAGGTTGGGTGCCTGCTGACCGGCGTTCGATGTTGCGCCGGCGCATGCCATACTGTTGGGGTCGGACACGATTTGGAAAAGCCTGTGGCGAATATGGATAACCAAGAGTTGGCCCGGTTTGCGGCCCAGGCCGATTTGTGGTGGGACCCCCGGGGCGGGTTCAAGGCATTGCATCAGATCAATCCGGTGCGCCTGGCCTATGTCCGCGACCGGGCCGGCCTGGCCGGTCAACGGGTTCTGGATGTGGGCTGCGGCGGCGGATTGCTGGCCGAGGCCATGGCATCCAGGGGAGCCCGGGTCACCGGTATCGATATGGTGGCGCAGGCCCTTGCCGTCGCTCAAAAGCACGCCCTTGAAAGCGGGGTGACAATCGAATACCGGCAGAGCACGGCCGAAGCGTGGGCCCGGCACCATCGGGACGCCTATGATGTGGTCACCTGCATGGAATTGGTGGAGCATGTGCCCGACCCGGCCCGGCTGATTCAGGCGGTGGCCGCAATGACGCGGCCGGGGGGCCATATCTTTTTTGCCACGGTCAACCGGACCTGGCCGGCGCGGTTGCTGGTGATCTGGCTCTCTGAATATGTGTTGGGCATCGTGGGAGCATTGTTGTTTGTGATGTTTATTTATGGAGGGGCGTTATTTATTCTCGCGGGGGATAGTTCGGAAAAAGTTTCCAAAGCTCAAAAAGTTTTGACCAACG
>JBFFHG010000524.1:0-3801 GCA_041557055.1 Desulfosarcinaceae bacterium | reverse complement strand
TTCCCATGAATTGATTCAAGTACTCTCCAATGGAAAGATCCTCTTCATAGAGAAGCCCCTGCGGCAAATACCCGATATTTCGTTGGGCATCCGACCCGTCCTTTTTTTTCTCAATCTTTTTCATGTTCTGTCACCAGCCCGCAATCATATGAGCGTCAGATCTTTCCCGTGCGCACGCTTTAAAAACGCCTACTTGGTAAATCCGAGCGTTTTAAGATAGTCGTTCATTTTTTCCCGGGTTTGGGACAGCTCCGTTTCAATGGCGTTGATCTCCGCCTGCACGGCCTTGATGTCGATCTCGGGTTCAAGCTCGAAGGTATCCACATAGCGCGGAATGTTGAGGTTGAACTCATTTTCTTCGATTTCCCGGCAAGTGGCCAGGTAGGAATATTTGTCGATGGTCCGACGCTCGCGAAAGGTGGTGATGATCTTGTCCATATCCTGGCGTCGCAGGCGGTTCTGATTGGTGCTCGGCTGAAATTCACGGTTGGCGTCAATAAACAGCACATCGCCGTTTCCCCCGATTGGGCGTGATTTGTCGAAAATCATCAGGGCGGCCGGAATACCTGTGCCGTAGAATAGATTGGCAGGCAGACCGATAACGCCGTCCAACATATTTTCGCGAATCACGGCTTCGCGGATTTTGCTCTCCTGCCCGCCTCTGAACAACACCCCATGGGGCACAACCAACCCCACGCGGCCGCTGCCTTCAATGGCGGTGGCCAGCATGTGGGAGATAAAGGCCCAGTCGCCCTTGCTCTTGGGCGGAATACCGCGATGGAAACGGTTGAAACGATCGTCGGCGGCCAGCTCCTGGCCCCATTTGTCCAGACTGAAGGGCGGGTTGGCGATGACCACATCAAACTTCATCAGAGCCCCGTTTTCATCCACAAACTGGGGGTGGCGCAAGGTGTCCTCCCACTCGATGCGCGCGGCGTCCACGCCGTGCAGGAACATGTTCATCTTGCAAAGCGCCCAGGTGCTGCCGTTCATCTCCTGGCCGTAAAGGGCGAAGTCGTCCGATCCAACCTGCTTTCCGGCCCGGATGAGCAGAGAACCCGACCCGCAGGTGGGATCGCAAATCCTGTCGCCCGGCCGGGGAGCCGCCAGTCGGGCCAGAGTTTCGGAGACAGCCGCCGGGGTATAAAATTCGCCGGCTTTTTTGCCTGCGGTGGCGGCAAACTTTTCAATTAAATACTCGTACACATCACCGATGACATCCATTTGGCCCACGGATTCAGGCCTCAAATCCAGTCCGTCCAGGTCTTGGAGCAGGTTTTTCAGACGGGTGTTGCGCTGGCGGGCCTGCCCCAGGTTGGCTTCGCTGTTGAAATCGATGTTGCGAAAGACATTGTGCAGCTTGCTCTTGTTGGCATCTTCGATGTGGGCCAGCAGAATGTTGATCAGTTCACCGATATTGGGTCGGGCGCGGCGCTGAAAAAGGCTGTCGTAGGTGGCCGGGAAAACCTCTTCAATCCGGTCTTCCTTGTCCCTGATTTCGATTTGGGGAATGACGAAACGTTCCCGGCTCAGGGAGCGCTCGATGCGGATTTTATCGCCCTTGTATTTCTTTTCATAGGCGGTCCGTTTGGAGTTGTGAATGTCGCTGAGATATTTCACAAAAAGCATGGTCAGAATGTAGTCCTTGTACTGGGCCGGATCGATCACCCCGCGAAAGGTGTCGCACGCTTGCCATACCTTGTTGAAAATCATGTCGCGTTTGTGTTGGTCATTCATGTTGACGCCTCACGTTTCAATAGTCGCGGATTGCCTGCAAACAGGCGGCCGTCATCATTGCGCCGCGCTTTTGGCATAGTTGCCGCAACAAATTCATCTCTTTCAAAACCAGCATATTCATATCGGCTATTTGGATTTGAAGGGCCATGGGCGGCACCGGCACCTCGACGTTTTCCAAAACAGCCCGGCGGACCACGGGCATGTGAACACCGCGCCCGCTGTTTTGAATCAGGTAATGGCCCACAGGTGCCTGGTTCATGTACCAGCTCAAATAGCCGGGTAATATTTCAGCCCCGGATAAACGGACAATAAAAAAACATGCCGCAGCCAGGACCGGCTCGGGGAGCTCTTCCAACTGAACCGTAAAATTGTTTTCGCCCCTGGCCATAAAGAGCAGATCCCCTTTTTCAAGGAGCTGGTCGTTGCGCGACATGGCCGGATTGAATCGGATCAATCCGTCTGTCTCATAGGTCAGGCGGTCTGCATTCACATTCTTGGCCTGCAATAAATAGTGGCTGCCCTGGGCCGAGGCTTCAATCCTTCCACGGGCAATATATCCGCTGTAAATATCGCTCATATCCTTTAATTTCATAACGCCCCGATACCAAGGTATATCCCCAACTGCAATATTTTATTCGAAATACACACAAACAGATATGCAAGATCTTTTTAGTTGCTTATTTTTACTTGACATATCATTTAAATTAATGCAGTTACTTTGATCTTGCTATTTTTTTTCAACAAAAACCCATCGTCCAAGCAATGCCAATGGACAACCCAACCAACGGAAAGGAGGCCGGGAACAACGGCGCAACACCATTTATGGCGGACCTTCATAACCAGTTCGGCAGGTTTGACGATCGCATTGCGTTGACCGTCGGCGCAAAGGTTGCGCTGCAAATCGTTCAGAATATGATTCGCCAGCGCATTCGCAGCTATTTCCAGCACACCCTGCAACTGCAAATCCCCGAATTTGGCAGCCAGGGCGCCTGTGCCATGGACACAACCGTCACCCCCCTTGATGGCGAATACCGCATTGATGACGGGGTCTATCTCCGGCATCTGGACAAGCAGGAGGACCGTAACTGGTCGCCGGGACCAATCGTTCATCAATGGTTGAAAAATGCCGTTGACGACCAGACCGGTGAAAATCGGATTGCGATGGACAAGCGCACCGGCGTGCGGGTTCGATATGCCGGACAGTATAACATCAATCTGTCCGTCTATGGAGAACTCAACGGGCAATACAGACTGGCGGTCAAAGGCCTGGCCAAGTGGCTCCCCAGGGATGCGCTGAAATTAACCGAATGGTTCAGAAGTTATGTCAATTTGTGGGGCGAACAACTCGTAAGAATCGTCCGCTATTTAAAAGCCTGGGCTGATTTTCAATCCATGCGCCGCGGCCGGATGCCCAGCGGCCTGATTCTGACGATCCTTGCCGTCAACTGCTTTCACCCCCATGAAAGAGATGACGTTGCATTTGCCGAAACCCTGAAGGCCATTGCAAACAGTGTCAGTGATATTGTATTCGTCCTGAACCCCGTCGATATCTCCGAGGAGTTGACAGCCCGGTTGCCGGACAAGCAAAAAAGAAATTTTCAGGAGGCTGTCCGGGAAGCTGCGGCCGATGGAAACGAGGCGGTCCTCATGACGGACAATCACAAAGCTTCCGAAATCTGGCGCAGACAGTTTGGCGACCGCTTTCCGTTGCCGGATGCAAAAGAACCGGATTACCTGCCCTTGTTGCAAAGGGCTGAGGGGTTCAGCGTCAAAGATGAGGCCATTATCTCCCGGAGCCGCCCGGAACGACCGCAAGCCCCGAAGATATCGGCAACAGCGCCAATATTCCAATTTCAAGCTTTAAGGCCCCCTTTTTTTGGGTATGAAGCCGACATGGAATGTGATCGGTCTACAATTTATTTTTGGGCAGAACCCCACCTGATTTCCAAACCTGCGCCCCCGCGGAAAATCTGCACCAAACCCAACACAATTAAAATTTGAACCCCAAAGAGAGGACGATGTGTCATGTTCGACGCATTTTTGAAAATCGATGGAATTGAGGGC
>JBFFHG010000523.1:0-3803 GCA_041557055.1 Desulfosarcinaceae bacterium | reverse complement strand
TCGGCACGTCGTGCTATGTGGCGCTTGCCCAGGGCGCCAATGATGTGGCCAATGCCATCGGCCCGCTGGCTGTGATCTATTTCCTGGTAAAAACCGGAGCGGTGGGAGACAAGGTGCCCGTGCCTCTTTTTTTGCTGCTGTTCGGCGGCGCAGGCATTGCTTGCGGCATATGGATGGCGGGGTCGCGGGTGATGACAACCATGGGCAGCAAAATCACCACCCTGACCAATACCCGTGGTTTCTCGGTGGATTTTGCCGCGGCCACCACCGTTCTCTTGGCCTCCAAAATGGGCCTGCCGGTCTCCACAACCCATGCGGCGGTGGGCGGGGTCATGGGGGTGGGCCTCGCCCGAGGCATTGAAGCCGTCAACTTCCGCATCGTGTTGCAGATTATGATCTACTGGGTCCTTACAGTGCCCGCGGCCGCCATAACAAGCATTATTCTGTTTTTGATTCTTCGATCAATCATATAGATCAGGAGGGTTCCATGCGTTTACCGTTTTTATCCATGTTTATGACTTCCCCTTTTGAAGGTCTAAAGGAGCATGCCGAGAAGGTCAAAGAGTGCGCCTGGGCCTTTCAACAGGCCATGGAATGCTATGTCTCAAAGCAATGCCAGACCTTTGAAGAGTTGCGTCAGGAAGTCATCCGTCTGGAGGACCAGGCCGACGCCATTAAACGCCGAATTCGCGGCCATCTACCCATCGGCACCCTCATGCCGATCAGCAAATTCCAGCTTTTTCGTTATCTGCGCGAACAGGACGGTGTCCTGGATGCGGTTGAGGATACCCTGGACTGGCTCTCCTACCGCCCGGAGCCGGGGATTCCACATGAGGTGGAGAAAGATTTCTTTCTATTGGTTGATGCCGTGGTTGAACCCATTGAGAACCTGACCAAGATGGTCAGTGAAGCGCGCAAATATTTTCAGTCCTACAGCGAAAGCCAGAGAATAAAAGTAAAAGATATCATCAGGTTACTGCGTCAGCAGGAGCACGAGGCCGATAAAATCGAGCACGCCATGAAAGGGCGGCTGTTCAATATGAACATCGATCCGGTCTCGACGTTCTATTTGATCCGGTTGGCGGAGATCATTGGTTCCATCGCCGATCATGCTGAAAATGCCGGCGACATGATGCGTGCCATGCTGGCCAAGTAAGCCTTAGAAAAAAGCATACCTGCAAAAAACCAGGAAGGCCAGAAAAGCCGCAATAAAAGCGACGTAGGCCTTCCAGTCAGTTACTTTCTCCGCCATTCCGTGCTCGCCCACTTTACCCAGTCGAACCTTGCATGACGGGCAAACCTCGGCATCCAGCGGCACATAGATGTAGCACCCATGGCACTTTTTGGACACATAGCCGATCCCTTTTGGGCCAGTTGGTTGGTGGTGTTTCGCCATGCGTGCCCCCCCCTATAAACAAGAGCGTCATTCAGAAGTCACGAAGTGCGCCATTCAAAAAAGTCCGTATCATTATTATATTCGGGCCTTTGGCGCACTTGGCAACCGATTTGATCAGAAATGGTTTCAAAAGATTACATTTTGATCAGCTCTTCATTTATTTCGATATCACCCCGTGATCGCAAATCCTCAATCCAGCTTTGAAATGCGGTCTGTTTCTTTTGTTCGGTCAGACGCTTCACAACCGAGGATTTCTCTTTGGCAAAACCGGCATCTTCCGGAACTTGACGATTTTTAAGCTTAATAACGTACCAGCCTTGCCGGCCCTGGACCACATTCGCCATCCAGGGCTTTTCCATGGTCAATTGAAATGCGTCCTGCAGTATTTGAGGTTCATAACCAATTTGAGGAATAGCACCGTTGCGCGAAAAAAACCCGGTCTCTTTGGGGGCGATATCAAATCCGGATCCGGCCTCTGAAAATTTTTCCCCCTGTTGAACTTTGGCCAGAAGTGCTTCGGCATCGGCCTTGGCCCGCTGGTCTTGACGAGCCTTGACCACATCCGCCTTCACCCTGTCAGCCACCTGATCAAGTGGCGGCACAGCCGCCTCGACGCGATCGATCATCTGCAAAATGTAGTAGCCGTTACCCAGATCCTGAATCTCACTGATTGCCATTTTCTCCAGCCCGAAAGATACCGAAGCGAACTTCTGGGGCTCCCCGATGCCCTTGCCCTTAGGGCCTGCCGGGGCTGTGAAAAGTCCGGTTGTGGCAACCGGGACCTGATGGCTTTGCCCGGCGGCCTCCAGATCGTCTCCGTCATAAACCGAATCATAGACCGTTTCCGCTTTTTCCAACGCCAGAGTCTTGGCTTTCTCATCTGTCAGTTTGCGCCGGATACCGTCCATGGCCGCTTCCAAGGTGGTGGTGGCAGCCTCCTGGATCTGTTCAACCTTAATCACATGCCATCCGAAATTGGTGCGCACCGGTTCGCTGATCTCTGCGCTTTTCATGGAAAAAGCTTTATCTGCAAAGGATTCAACCATTTTATCACGGGTAAACCAACCCAAATCCCCCCCCTGATCCTTGGAAGGTCCCTCGGAATACTTTTCAGCCAATTGGGCGAAATCCTGGCCGGCAACGGCCATCCGATAGATCTTTTGAGCCTCGGCCTTCTTGGCCTCAACGGTCTGCGCATCGGCCCCCTCATCGACTTTCACCAGGATATGGCGGGCTTTGATACGCTTATCGGTTTTAAATTCGGCCGGATGACCATGATAGTATTCTGCGCCCTGTTCATCGCTGATATTGATTTCGGCCCTGTAGCTCTCGGGATTAAAGTAGAGATAACGAACTTTGATTTGAGGTTCGGTGCGATAGCTGTCTGCGTGCGCCTTGTAGTGGGATTGAATCTCCTCTTGAGACGGTTGAATATCCGGATAGCGGGATGGCGCAAAAAGCACATACGCCAAATTGATCTGGGCATCGGACCATTCATACCATTGCCTGGCTTCATCTTCAGTAACCGTCACGCCGCTTAAAACAACGGCACGCAGCTTTTCCAGGATGATCTCATCCCGGCGCTCGTTTTCAAATTGTTCGGGGGTCAAATTATTTTGCGCCAGCAAAAGGTTGTAGCGTTGATAATCGAACGAACCGTTATTCTGAAAAACCTGAATTCGGCGAATGGCATCGGCAAGTTCCTGCTTGCCGATACCAATTTTCAGGCGTTTGGCTTCCTGCATCATCAACACTTTGTTGATGAGCTGATCCAAAACCATTTTATCGGGGCGCAGCATCTTGAGCAACGCATCGTTGAATTGTTCGCCGTAAATGCGCCGGTAATTCTCCACAGTACGGTAATAGGCCTTCCGGTAAACTTCCTGAGTAATAATTTCACCATTGATCTCCGCCACCCGGGTGGCCTCGCGCGTGCGCATGCTGCCCACTCCCCAGAAAACGAACACCACCACGATGGCGAACAATATCACCTTTATCATCCAACTGCCCGCATGTTTGCGCATTAAATTAAGCATGCTGCGTCCTCTCTTTTCTCTTTTAATCTCGATCTGCTTTCAGCACGATCTGCAACGACTCAGCAGCAGATTCGTAAACTGGTAATGTTAGAATTTCCCTGTTGGTTTGTCAATAATTTCAAAACCGAACAAAGCTGGAAGATAGGGGGGCAGTTTCAAAAACAACCACAATCTCTCCGCCTCCCGGTCACTGACAAAAACGACCTGAAACGGAATAGTGCGCAGACGCCCTTTTTTAAAAAATAAGATTGACAGCCCCGGGCCTATTTGTTAGTTACCCCCTTTACGTTTCGGGGCTGTAGCTCAGCTGGGAGAGCGCATGACTGGCAGTCATGAGGTCAGGGGTTCGATCCCCCTCAGCTCCACCAAAT
>JBFFHG010000522.1:0-3805 GCA_041557055.1 Desulfosarcinaceae bacterium | reverse complement strand
CATGCCGTGCTGTTGTGGGTCCCGGTGCCCTGGTCCCGACCGGCTTTGCCCCTGCCCCGGAGCCGGTCAATGGAAATCAGCCTGACGACCTTTCAAGCGCCGGTGGAAAAACCCCTTGCCCCGGAACCGGAAAAGGCCAAACCGCAACCCAAGCCGGCCGCCCCTGAGAAGCCGCTTCCCCGGCCGCAGGTTCAACCCAGGCCCATTGCCGGGAAGATTCGCCCCAAGCCCGCGTCGCCGATGGAAACACCTTTATCCGGCGCCCCTGCCAAAGAGCCGGTGCCCGACGAAACAGCCGTTACGAGTGCAAAAGAGAGTACTGCGGCGGCCAAAGAGGGACAGGTCGCCATCCAGGTTTCCGTGCCGCGCTACGATGTCAACCCACCCCCCAAATATCCCCGGGCGGCTCGCCGGCGCAATTACCAGGGCACGGTTCTGCTGGAGGTGCGGGTGACTGTCGACGGCCGCGCCGCGGAAGTTAAAGTGGCCCGATCCAGCGGCCATGCGCTTTTGGATGAAAGCGCTCTGGCGGCCGTGCGAGGCTGGCTCTTCACTCCCGCCCGCCGGGGGGCGCTTCCCATTGAGACCTGGGTGGCGGTGCCGGTGCGCTTTGAGCTGCGGTAACCATTAAGCTATGTCCGGTCACAAACAGGAATTTACATTGAAGATACGCAGGGCCACACCAGGAGATAACGATGTCTTGTCAGATATATGGTTGCGGTCTGTTCGCAAAACACACACATTTTTATCAGAAGAAGACATTCGGTCTATTCTGCCCCAGATACGGAATCATGCATTAACAGCGCTTGAAGTGTGGGTTCTGGCCTCAGAGGATGGCCCATTGATTGGATTCATGGGATTGTCTGGAAACAAAATGGAAGCCTTGTTTCTTGCTCCTGAGAATCGCAGGTGTGGAGGCGGTCGTTTGATGGTCGAACACGCACGTCAACTGAAAGGACCATTGCTTGTCGATGTTAATGAGCAGAATCCCGCAGCACGTATGTTTTATGAGTCGTTGGGTTTTGTTGTGGCGGGTCGGTCTGAAACAGACAATGAGGGGCGGCCTTTCCCACTTTTACATATGCGTGAGAGAGCAACCGGTTGACCGGAAGGCAGGAATGCCGAACGAGGCGCTGGAGAGGAAGCGGGAAAAGCCGGGACTTTTTTGGGAAACCGTGCAAATTAACAGCTTAGCCCATCAAAAAACAGTCCGAAGGATGGGGTCCATCGCAGACCCGGTTGTCAAGGCCGTTGCTTCAGTCGGTTTATATCAATGCTGCCGAACTGCTTTGGGCGAGGGAAGCGGGGCCGCGGCGGTGGACGGTTAAGTCGCCATTGTTTTAAGCTGTTTGTCATGAAATCTGTATAACAGTGTCAATGATAAAATTGCACCCAACAATGCCAGTGCCATATCTGACTGGGTATCCCAAACATAGCCCTGGGTGCCTAAAAATGCATCTGCAGATTCACCCGATAAAATTGCTACCCACCATTCAATAAGTTCATAAAGGGCGCTCAGCGCCAAACAAAAACAGACGATAAGGAAGTTTTGCCATGAAGCGCCTCTAATAACAGATTTTCTAAGGAAAATTTCGCGGGCGACAATCGCGGGGATAAAGCCCTGGGCCAAATGACCGATTTTGTCATAATTATTTCTTTCAAGGTCAAAATAATCGCGTAACCAGTCAAAGAGCGGGACTTGCGCATAAGTATAATGACCGCCAATCATCAGAATAATGCAATGAATTAATATCAGTGTATATGCCAGCTCGGTCAGTCGAAACATTTTGTATGTTACGGCTACCGCAATAAAGCCCATTAAGGCAGGGGCCACTTCCAAAAACCAGGTAAAATGATCCTTTGGATTGATACCTGACCAGATTAATACTGAAAAAAAGATTGCAACCCAGATAATTCGTTTCATTGATCCTCCAGAAACTTGACGCCAAACCAATAATCCTTAAAGCACATCTCCTGCCCTTCGGCAAACAGCAAAATTATAATGGCCAGAACAAGGGGATCAGGAGTGTTCCCAACACCATCACAATTATATTTAACGGGATACCCAGTTTAAGGTAGTCGCTGAAGCGGTAACCGCCCGGGCTGTAGACCAGCAGGTTGGTCTGGTAGCCGATGGGGGTTGCGAAACAGGCGCTGGCCCCGAAACAGACGGCCATGATAAAGGGCCTGGGATCAACGCCCAGGGTCAATGCGGTGGAGATGGCAATGGGCAGAAGCAGCACGGCGGTGGCGTTGTTGCTCAGGATCTGCGTGCTGATGCTGGTCAACAGGATAATGCCGCCCAGGATCAGGGCCGGAGGCCATCCCTGCAAGGCGTGCAAAAACAGATCGGCATAAAACTGACTGGCGCCGGTCTTATCCATGGCCGCGCCCAGGGCGATGGTTCCCACAATGAGCATCAGGACGTTGCTCTGCAAGGCGCGGTAGGCCTCCCGCAAGGGCAGACATCCGGTGAGCATCATCATCAGCACCCCGGCCAGGGCGCAGACCATGATATCGGCCAGGCCGCCGGCCGCCGCCGCCACCAGGGCGCCAAAAATCATAGCGGCCAGGGGCGCCTTGCGCTTGTGTTCGATCTCCTGGTGAACATCTTCCACCATAATCCAGTCGTTGCGGCCGCGAAGCTGATCCAGTTTGTCTTGATGGCACCACACCAGCAGGATATCGCCGATTTTGAGCCGGATGTCCTGAATCTGCTTCTCCGTATAGTGCAGGCCGCTGCGTTCAACCGCCACGATATGGATATCGCGATTGCGCGCCAGATCGCTCTCCTTGATGGTGTTTCCAATCAGGCTTGATTGGGGCGGAATGATCAGCTCCATTACCACGGATTTATCCGGTCCTTCGAAATGAAGATCGTTCTGGGTAAGGGGCAGCTCCACGCCTTTGCCATTGAGCAATTGCATCAGGGTGTTGGGAGATCCCTTGACCAGGAGCAGGTCGTCCGGCGCAATGGCCACCGGGTCCCGGCAGGGATGAAAAATATGGGAATAGCGGATCAACTCCAATACTTCGAGGCCGGGATATTTCTCCTGCAGGTCGCAGCATGGATTTTTGTCGATCAGGGCGCTTCCCCGGGGCACCACCAGTTCGGCCAGGTAGCGGCGCTGCTGATCATTCTCCAGCTCACAGGCCGGGTTGAGCAGGTCCGGCATCAATCGCGGCGCCAGGAGCAGAACCATGACCATGCCGATCAGGGCGATGGGCAGGCCCGCCCGGGCCAGCTCGAACATGCCGATGGCGGCATAACCGTAACTGGCGGCCAGGTCGCTGACGATAATGTTGGTGGAGGTCCCGATCAGGGTGCACGTTCCGGCCAGAATGGAGACGTAGGAAACGGGCAGCAGATATTTGGCCGGGCTGATGCCCAGCCGGCAGCCCATGGTCAATACCACGGGAATAAACAGAACCACCACCGGGGTGTTGTTGATAAAGGCCGAGGCGACCCCCACCATGAGCAACACGAGCAGCATGGCCAGCCAGGCGCGGCCCCCGGCCCAATCCAAGACTTTTGAACCGATAACCCCCACTGCGCCGGTGCGAATCATGGCCCGGCTGATCAAAAACATGGCCCCCACGGTGATCACCGCCGGATTGGAAAAGCCGGCCACGGCCTCGGCCGGTGTCAGGATTTGTGAAAGCATAAGCGCCACCATGATCCCGATGGCTGTCAGGTCGATGGAGATTCTTTCGCTGATCAGCAGGTAGAGGGTGATGATCAGAATAATGGTGACGATCCAGATGCCCATGATACGCTGCCTTTTAACCGTAATGATTGCGTATT
>JBFFHG010000521.1:0-3813 GCA_041557055.1 Desulfosarcinaceae bacterium | reverse complement strand
GGTGGACATTGCCAAAGGAATCAATATGAACTCTTTTGGGATCTCTTAAATCCTCAAAAGGACACTGGCTAAAATTTATCCATGAACTCCGGGGCAATCCTTCGGTCAACTTATCGATTGCCCGCCCTCTTAATTTGGGACCGCCCATATATACCGGTTCTCCCTTAACCTGCCCGTTGGTTCTTTTGACTGCGGGGTTGTTAATGCAAATTGAATTTACATTAATACCTATATTTTCCGCGGCGCAAACAGCTCGTTTAGCAGAATTGGCAATTTCTTCTCCGTGATGAAATGCATCGTCACTTACTTCAAGCGTCGAAAGTCCCGAATTGCTCAAAGGACGGAGCCAAAGTCCGGCATCTTCCTCAGTTGTCGCCCAATAGGTATTCGTCTCTATTGCCGTTTCAAATCCTTTAGCGGTAGCAAGTTTGACGCATTCAAGCAGTAACGGATGGAATAAAAAAGGCTCGCCGCCTTCAAAATTTACTGTTTCTATCGTCCCAATCTTGCGCAGCTCTTCAAAAACATTTTTCACCTGATTCAGGGTAAATGAACCTTTCGATCGCGGGCTGCAATATAAGAAACAATGATCACATTCGAAATTGCACATATAAGTTAGAATAAAATGGACCCCTGTCAGCATAATATACGCCTCTCATATAATGTTTGAATGATAATCATCTGATTTAGCGCCCATCCAGAAACAGGCAACTTTCGTCGAGATCAAGGCCTGCGAAAAATTTAACCGCAGGCATATGGTTGATATTGCGAGGATAAAATTTTGAGCACAACACCGATAGCGGGCAAATTGGCCATTTATGGATGGGCACGATTTATGTACAATCAACATCTTAATGACTTGCCCCCGACATTGCATTGCGGCCTACCCGCACTTGGTAAACCCGCAGAAGTGGCATTTCTGACACCCCTCTTCAAAACTGATGGTCTGGCCGCATTCAGGACAGGCGGCTCCGGCCAGACTGGCGACGGTGCTGTT
Organism: Desulfosarcinaceae bacterium; assembly: GCA_041557055.1. GTDB lineage: Bacteria > Desulfobacterota > Desulfobacteria > Desulfobacterales > Desulfosarcinaceae > JARRKU01. The sequence goes on along the minus strand of JBFFHG010000521.1, from coordinate 2,816 downwards.
TTTTTTCTCTTTGTCTTTAAAGTAACGGTTCTCCAGGACCCTGCCGATGGCGTCGGGAATGGAGAGCACCAGGCCGCCGTTCTGGAAGATGGGGTGTTCACCGCCGATGCCTTTAAGCTGGCCCACGATCTCCCGGACCTCGACACCGCTGCGCAGGGCCAGGGAGACCAGGCGGCCGATGGCCTCGGTCTTGGCGGTGGTGGAGCGGCCGGACTTGCCAATGGTGGCAAAGACCTCGAAGGGCCGGCCGTTGAATTCGGTGACGGTGACGTATAGCCGGCCCAATCCGGTCTTGATTTTGGTTGTGAATCCTTCCAGGGTTTCGGGCCGCTCTTGGGTGGCGGACGGGTTCTTTTCGATGGTGCCGGCGCCGGCGCTGGTGGAGAGCACCTGATGCGTCTTGCTGCCGTCACGGTAGATGGTCACGCCTTTGCAATCGAGCTGGTGGGCCAGGTCGTAAATTTTGCGCACATCATCCACGGTGGCGTCCCGGGGCAGATTGACGGTTTTGGAAACGGCATTGTCGGTGTGCTTCTGAAAGGCGGCCTGCATGCGGATGTGCCACTCGGGGGAGAGATCGTGGGCCGTGACAAAGAGATCCTTGACATCCTGGGGGATACCTTCGATATGCCGGATGCTGCCGGTCCTGGCGATGGCCGCCATCAGTTCGGGAGAGTAAAAGCCGCGTTTTTTTGCGACCTCTTCAAAGATGGGGTTGACTTCCGTCAATTTGTCGTTGTCCATGACATTGCGCACGAAGCTCAAGGCAAAGAGGGGCTCGATGCCGCTGGAGCAGTTGGAGATGATGCTCAGGGTGCCGGTGGGGGCGATGGTGGTCAGGGTGGCGTTGCGCGGCGGTTGCCGGTCCTCTTTGTAGATGCTCCGGGGAGCATTCAGAAAGGGGCCTCGCTCTTGGGCCAGGCCCCGGGAAGCGGCTCGGGCCTCGCTCCGGATGAAATCCATGAGCTCTTCGGCCAGGGTCAGGGCGGTTTCGGAGTTGTAGGGCACGCCCAGGCGGTAGAGCAGATCGGCAAACCCCATGACGCCCAGCCCCACCTTGCGGTTGCCTTTGACCATGGCGTCGATGGCCGGCAGGGGATAGCGGGACATGTCGATGGTGTTGTCCAGAAAACGGACCGAAGACCAGACCACGCGCTTGAGTTCATCGTAGTCCAGCTCGTAACCGTCACCCTGGGCGGCGATGCATTTGGCCAGATTGATAGAGCCCAGGTTGCAGGCCTCCATGGGCAGCAGGGGTTGCTCGCCACAGGGATTGGTGCTTTCGATGCGGCCGATTTCAGGGGTGGGGTTGCCGCGGTTCATGCGATCCAGGAAGACGATGCCGGGATCGCCGTTTTCCCAGGCCTGTTGCACCAGTGCGCCGTATACATCCCGGGCGTTGAGACGGCCGGCGGCCTTGTTGTCGCGGGGATCGATGAGGTCGTAGTCCTTTCCCTCTGCCACGGCGGCTATAAACGCATCGGTGAGTCCCACGGAGATGTTGAAATTGTTGAGCTCGTCGTTGCGGCTCTTGCAATAGATGAACTCCATGATATCGGGGTGATCCACCTGCAGGATGGCCATGTTGGCGCCCCTGCGGGTGCCGCCCTGTTTGACCTGTTCGGTGGCGGTGTTGAAAATCTTCATAAAGGAGACCGGCCCGGAGGCCACGCCGCCGGTGGTGCCCACCGTGGCGTTGGCGGGACGCAGGCGCGAAAAGGAAAAACCGGTGCCGCCGCCGGATTTATGAATGATGGCGGCGTTTTTCAAGGTATCGAAGATGCCCTCCATACTGTCCTCCACGGGCAGAACAAAACAGGCGGCCAACTGGCCCAGGCGCCGCCCGGCATTCATCAGGGTGGGCGAATTGGGCAAAAATTTGAGGTCGGTCATCAGATCGTAGAACTCTTCCTCCACGGCCAGCAGGTCGGCGTCCGGGTTGTAGTTCCTTTCGGCCCGGGCAATATGGCGGGCCACCCTTCGGAACATCTGGGCCGGGCGCTCAACCGGCCGCCCCTCGGCGTCCTTGCGCAGGTAGCGCCGCGCCAACACCCTCCCGGCATTTTCCGACAGCCTGATACCGTTGCGAATAAACAGGGTGTTGTCCAGAGGGATCCTGGAAATGCCGGGCAGACCGTATTGTTCCAGGGTCTGGTTGAGCACCGCGTCCACAATGGGCGGCGTGATGCGATGAATCTTGAGTTCATCGATGGCTTCCCTCACGAAGCGGCTGATGGAGCGCGCCTGCCGGTCATCCATGGGCTGGGCGGCCTTCAATACCTGTGAGAAGCGTTCATCATCCCAGTTGTAGACCGTCAAATCGATTTCGCCTTGTTGTGTTTCGATGACCTTGACTTTTTGTGCCACGTGCCGTGCTCCCGTCTTGATGTTTTTTATATATTTGTCAATAAAAATCAGGGTATTGCCGGATTTCAGGGGGCGGTGTTTTAGATTTCCCTTGTGCTTGCCCCATCCATCCGGTAGGAAATGGTTCAATCCCCGCTGCTACAGGTAAGGCCGCCCCGGCTGACCATGTGCCGGGAAATACCCAACGGCCCCTGTAAAAAACTGTTTTACACGGCCCGCATCAGGTTATGAAGGTTATGAATTCTCAAAGGAAATGCTCGCCACCAACCAACGTACCCTTTTTGTATCCATACTACATGTAGTATGTCAACAGGAATTACCATCAACATGTTGAAAAAATCCATTGACAACGACCCGGATATTTTGTATTAAATGATCTCGTCTACACAATATTGATTTCTGAACTTAATTCCTTGACGGCCCCTGTGGGGCCGCTGACAAATCGTTTT